>JAKLJF010000190.1:0-6520 GCA_023151335.1 Thermoanaerobaculia bacterium
CCTGTCGGGCATCAGCGCCCTACAGACCGATGAAAAACGAAATTACCTGAGCGTTTACACCGATCCCGACATTTATCAGTTGTCCCTTCAGTCGGATTATGCTTTTTACTCTTCCCGCACGATCTCGGCCATCGATACTTCGGGACTGGGCTTCGAGCTGGTGCAAAACCAGTTTAAAAACGGCTTCTCCGCCAACACCGGCTGGGCATTCGACCTGGGGGCCCAACTGAATATCGGCCAAAAACTGACGCTTGCCGCCAGTATAATCGACCTTGGTGGCAGCATTAAATGGAAAAAAAATTCGAATTACTTCCAAAGTAAGGGCGACTACGAATACAACGGCGTCGAAATTCCCGGTACCGATATCATCAATGGCACCACCGACAGCCTCGATTTCACCGCGGCGCTCGATTCGCTGAACGACGTATTGCAGTTTCAAAAATCAGCCGCGGAATTCAGCTCCGAACTGCCTACGCGCATTTACGTCGGCGGCACCCTGAAACTGACGCAACGCTGGTCGGTGGGCGCAGTGTTGCACCATCAATACAGCGAGCGGCGCAGCGCCACCTCGGTGGGCGTCAATGCGCAATGGTCGCCCCTGAAATGGCTGTCGCTGGGCGCCATGTACAGCGTGAACGACCAATCGGCTGCTAATCTGGGTTTTAACCTGATCCTGAAACCCGGGCCGGTGCAGTTATACCTGCTATCGGATAATGCCCTGAACGCCGTGACACCCTACAGTTCGTCGGCAGTGAATTTCCGGTTCGGGGGAGCGCTGGTGTTTTAGGGCAGTACTACTTCCCGCCTCTCACCAGCTCAATATATCCACTCAATACATCCGGACGCAGGACAACCCCTTCCACGCGGCTTTCGTATACTTTACACACGTAGAAGTATGTTCCTTCTGCCAGTTCGTTGCCATCGAGGTTGACGCCGCTCCAGTTGATGGCGGGATCGGTGGTGCGGAAAACGAGGTTGCCCCAGCTGTTGAATATCTGCATGTCGATGCGATCGATAAAACGCCAGAAAGGGAAAGGGGTATAGGTATCGTTATGGCCGTCGCCGTTGGGTGTAAAAGCGTTGGGCAGATTGTATTCCGGGCAGTTGTCGACGCATTGTACGGCACTTTGAGCGCTTTCGTTCCCGACGGAGTCCACGGCTGAAACGGCGTAACAACCCGCCAGTCCGTCGGGCAGGGCGTGCACCAACACGGTATCGTTGGCGCCGTCGATCACGTCCAGTAAAGCCAGCGGTTCGCCTTCTCTGGCGGCAAACCAGATCTTGTATTGCACCACATCGTCGGTAATGCCCGGGCAGGCAATATTCGGATTGCTCCAGCTCAGGCTGTTTTCATACGGCGGGTCCGGTTCCGTACCGGCGCCGCCGTTACAGATATTTTGTACATGAAGCACAGGTACGCAGGGTGGGATCGTATCCAGGGGAACGCCGCAGTCTTCCTGTGAATTATTCAGGATGGGATCGATAACGCCGCCAATACTGTAGGTGCCGGTACTGCGCACGTAGTAGCAGTATTCCTGTCCGTTGACCAACCCGCGATCCGCGTATTCCTGGATAACGGAGCTGCCAATGGAATCGAAGGCGCCGGTAATATTGTTTTTTCGGAACACGGTGTATTCATAGTTATCCCAGGGCACATTTTCCTGCCAGGACCAGAGGTTGGTATTATCGGTTGAGTTGACGGTGAGGAAAACAGATGAAGCCGGGTTGGTACTGCCCAGGGGGACGTTTTCACCCCTGACGTAAAAAGCGACCTTGTATTGGTAGGGTTGCCCCGAGGTGTTGAGGCCCGGGTCGGTAAAACAGGTATCGTTGGCTTCCCAGAAATTGTCCGCGACAAAAGAGGCGCCCGGTATCTCCTGGAAAGTACCGCCGCTCAGGCCGGGTGCGCGCAGCAACTGGTAACGGTAGGGGCCGTGATTGAGTATGGTATCGAGATCGCTGGCTACGGGTTTTGACCAGCACACTTCGATCTGTCCCGTGGCCGGGTCGGTTTGTAATACCGAAACGTTGGTGATCAACGGCAAGTCGCGCGGGAGTTGTACGCATACTTCATCCGAAGCCAGGCTTTCCACCAGGTTGTAGGGATAACCGCCTGAAGAAATCCGGGCAAATTTTGCCAAAACGCGGTAGCAATACGTGCGTCCGCGTTCCACGTTCATATCCTGGAAATAATACCGTCCGTCTTTTTCCTGTTTGGTCACAAAAACGATTTCGGTGTATCCTTTGCCTTTGAGCCCGGGGGCGCAGGAGTCGATCGGGAAAGGATTGCTGCCTTCGCGGCGCCAGACAGAAAAGCCGTAGAAATAATTTTCCGCGGCGTTTTCGCAGAAATAAGGCTTTCCCCAGGAGATTTCCACCACCCCCAGTTGCGCTTTTATCTGGACGTCTTCCGGCGGAGGGCCTACTACTTTTATAGACACCGTTTTCAAGTCGGCCAGTTTGGGCATGTTTTTATTCAGCGAATCCACGGCTTTAAATACCACCGAATAGGGTTGGTTGGATATATGTTCGCAGGCGGTTTGCCAGCGGAAAGTGCCAGTAACCGGCGGAAGAACAAAACCTGCCGGGGCCGAAAAAGTAGCCTTGCTGTACTGGCTTTCCAGCGGGCCGCCGAGGGCGGTCAAATGCAGCAGATTGGCGGAATCCGGATCGGTAGCCCTTACCTCAAATTCGACAATCTGGCCGGCTACCACACAAATTTTATCCGGAGATTCCACATTCGGCGGGTTATTGTTACACGTTTCAACGAAAATCTGCATGTCGCGGATCGTGGTGTCGATGGGTACGCCACCCCGCCAGGAAACGATGATAAACGCCAGGTTGTATTCACCCTGAATTTGTGGCGAATCCCAAATAATTTCACCTGTACGTTCATTCAGGCTAAGTGTGTTATTGGTGCCCGGGCCAATCTGATTCGGAAAACTGTAATTGGGCACCGGTGTCCCCAATGCCTGAAGCGGTACGATCAGGTGGTACGACAGGCTGTCGCCTTCGGGGTCGTCGGCATTGGGGTTGTGTTTGAAGGGTTTGCCCACGCAAGCCTGATCGATGGGCGGTTGGTAGAGTTTTGGCGTGGAATTGGTGCCGCCAAATTGCGGATCCTGGAACGTATAGATCGTTTCGATGTGGAATGGCACGTTTTCCGACTGTGGGGGATTTACGTTGATGATCCCGGCATTCCGGTTAGGGTCGGTCATCGAGATGCGGTAGGTAGCGGGCCCGGCGTAAGTATGTTCTGCAACGTACTCGTTGTACTTGACCTGATCGTTCAGAATAACGCCGTTGCCGTTGCCGTTGCTGCGTACCACCTGTTCCCGTTTGCCGTCGCCCCAATCGATTGTGAGGGTGTCGCGGTCGGCGCTGACGCTTTGGGTGCGCGTCCAGGTGATGATGGTAGCCTTTACCCGCAGGGGGCCGATTTGTTCGACGCGAATTTCGCCGGCGCGGTTATGAGTGGCCCACAGGGCAAGGGGAGCCAGCAGACTTCCCAGCAATATCAGCAGGAGGCGTAGTGAAGTGTTCATGTGTGGGTATATGTTTTTCGGCACCATGATGCCGGCCTATTTGAACGGGGTACAAGATTAAATTATTTTTTTGGGAAAAGTTGAAAACATTGCCGGTTTTGGCACTTTTGCAGCACAGGTATTTGGCCAAAAGGCCAAAACGAGCAAATATGCTGCTTTACAACGTGACCATTACCATCGACCGGCAGCTGCATGAAGAGTGGCTGCAATGGATGCGCCAAACGCATATCCCCGACGTGATGTCAACGGGTATGTTTTTGTCTTACCGGCTGTGCCGCCTGTTGGGCCACGAACACGAGGACGCCGAAATATTTACGGTTCAGTACCTTGTTGAGGACATGGCTCGCCTGCGCCGATACATGGACGAGTTTGCACCCGAACTTCAGCGACAACACGCGGCCCGTTATGAAGGGAAATATGCCGCTTTCCGGACGGTGATGGAAGTATTGGGTTGAGCGGGTTTAACGGGTTGAGCGGGTTCGCTAACCCTATTTATTCCTAATCGAGAGCCCAAAAGTATCCGAACCCGCTCAACCCGTTAAACCCGCTCAACCCGTTAAACCCGTTAAACCCCTTAAATCTACTTTTGCCGCACCACGAACCGTGCCGACTGTTTCGCACCGTTTTCCGGGCGTACTTCCAGGAAATAAAGCCCTTCGGACAATCCTTCCGGCAATTGGATTTCCTGCAATCCATCGGCTACAATGGCATTATGCCGCAGAATCAATGCGCCGCGGCTGTCGAATACCCGGATGGTTACGGCTTTGTCCTGCCAGTCCGACAAGTCGGCGAAAAGGGTTTCCCGCGCTGGATTGGGGAAAATATGCAAGCCGGGAGATGTTTCTGCCAGGGCAGTGCCCCGGTTTTGCGAAGGCGTTTTCCCCACCGGACAGTAGAAGGTATTCAGATAAGCCTCGTAATAGGTTTGCGTAGCTACCTTGGCGATTACGTGGATATAATTCGGGAACGACCGGGGCGGCAGGGTATATTCGAAAATATCCGATGCGCCACCGGAAATACCCGTTCCGGCCGATAAAAACCGGACGGAGTAGAAAGGCGAGTAGTTCGGGTTCCGCACGGTATATGCCTGCCCGCTGGCCGCCGTGTAGATGGAGTTATGCGCTGGCGCTGTCGCTACAATGCCCCCCGGCAATTCAAAAGCCGTATAAATCAATTCGTTGTTACAGTTGTTCGTTACGCGAATCCGGTAAGTGGTGTATTTTTCCGGATCTTGTGTAATGCTTAGTAACTCGTATCGGATGCATCCGATGGTTTTTATGTCGCAGGCTTTCGTTTCTGAAAGCGTCACGGTAAAACAGCAGGTAGCCGTGTTGCCGCAACTATCGGCAGCGAGGTAACAAACTGTTGTGGGCCCAGTCGGGAAAACGCTCCCCGGGGGCAGGCCAGCGGTCAATTGTACCGCCATGCCCGGGCAAATGCAGTCACTATCGGCCACGGGAGCGTTGAAATTTACCACGGCGGGCCCGCTGGCGGTGATTTCGATATTGTTGGGGCAAACAATACTGACATTGGACGGCGCGGGGGTCAGGTATTCCAGCGTGTAAGTAACTATAGTGTCGCAGCCCAGGCTTGCCGGCACCGTATCGACGACAGTACCCGGCAGGTTATAAGCAGTGCCGCCAATGATAACCGACTCGCCGGGGCAAAATTCAATCGTTTCTGCCCGGACAGGGTGGGGCAGTAATTCGAGCGTATAAGTTACAATGGTGTCGCAACCGCCATTGACGCCTGGCAGGGTATCGACAGCCGCTCCCGGCGCGGTGTAAGAAATGCCGCCGATAGTAACTGATTCGCCCGGACAAAGCCCAAGCGTTTCCGAACTGGTCGGGTAGGGAAGTAGTGCCAGGGTATAGGTTACAACCGTGTCGCAGGTTCCGTTAACGGTCGGCAGGGTATCCGTCACAATGCCGGGAGCCGTATAAATGTTGCCGCCAATTGTCACCGAACTTCCCGGACAAAAGAGAACCGTTTCAGCCCGGGTTGGCGGCTCCAGTACCAGCAAAGTGTACTGAATGATCGTATCGCAACCGGCGCCGGATCCAGGCAATGTATCGATAACTGTCCCCGCGGCGCTGTAAACGATGCCGCCGATGTTTACCGAATCGCCCAGGCAAAACTGAATGGTGTCGGACAAGGTAACGCGCGGTAGTAATTCAAGTACGTAGGTAACCAGCGTATCGCAACTGCCGTTCGTCCCTTGTAAAGTATCCAGCACGATACCGGGCCCGGTGTAAGTGACTCCGTCAATATTCACCGAATCGCCCGGACAAAACAGGATGGTGTCGTTGAGTACCGGCAGGGGAGTAAACCTGGCATAAATGGAATCCGAACCCGTACTGCCGCAGAAATCCGTTGCCGAAACGACATAGAACCCTTCGGTGGTCAGTAAAACAGCGGCTGTGCTGTCTCCAGTGTTCCACTGATAGCTGAACGGTGGAACGCCACCGCTGGCCTGTGCGGTAAAAAGCAGGCTCTGCCCTTCGCAAAGGGTTTGCTCTTCAACTGGTAGTTGAAGGATTACAGGCGGCTTGTCATTGATCAGGAATTCCACTTCTGCCTGCTCGCAGGAACAGGCGTTGTCAATGGAAACTATAATACTTTCCTGGCCTTCCGGCGTATTGTCCTCAAATATCACAACGGGTATCAGCACTTCCTGCTGGCCTGCAGGAATAATGACCGGGCTGTTCAGCGGGGCATAGTCCGTGCCCGGAACGGCACTACCGGAAACCGTAAAGTTGACTTCAAGGGGCAGATTTATATCGCTGCTGTCGCGCGAAAAACGAATGTAGGAAGCAGGGCAATCTTCAAACGCGTTTGCCTGACCGGCCGCATAAACAGCTTCAGCCTTGGCGGTGCCGCCTGCATCGAAGGAGTTGGCGCGGAGGAAAACAGCGGAGGCCACCAGTTCGTCGGTAACATCCGCCAGCACTAATTTAATATGATAAGTTTCGCAG
>JAKLJF010000190.1:6530-8423 GCA_023151335.1 Thermoanaerobaculia bacterium
CGCAGGGGATCACGTCGACGGTGGCTGTCAGCGGGGTCGTCCACCCATCCAGCTGAATATCCTGCAAATTGGCGGCGCCTTCGAACAGGCAGGCAAAATCCAGCAAGGTTTGGCTGTTGTTTACATAATATTGGCTGTTGTTTATGAAGTTCACATTATTGACCGAAACCGGCGTATTGGAATTAGGGAGCACGGCCAGGTTTTTAGTGCCCGTAATACCCGGCCCGCTGATAAAGAATCCGAAAGCGTCGTTATACAGGAACAATTGCACGTATTCGCAATACTCTTCGGAGCCGAATACGTATTCAAATTGCACTTTATTGGCTGTTGGCGTAAAATCGAACTCCAGTTTGACCACGTCGTATTGTTCAAACAGCGTCAGGGTGGCCAGATCCGGATCCTGAATTGCGTTGCTGCCGAAATTGCCGTCGTAGTTGCCGGACTCCGACACCTCGTCGTTGGGCCCGGGCAGCATGTTTACATTGCCAGTGCACATCACCAGACCGTTCTGAATGCCGATGGTGGAACTTCCATTGTTAAACGTGCCGAACGCGCTGTCCGGCCCGGAAGAGGTGATATTCGTTACTTCAAAACAGTTGCCGCCAATCAGGGTATTGCGGATCAGGCTTTCCGCCGGTACAGCGGGCTTGACGGAAAGATTTACCTGGTCGGCTTGTGCCGGCTCTTTTTGACCGGAACGATCTTCTTTCGGGCAATCCTCGCAATATACCGACAAAAACAAGGGCAACGCGGTTGAATGTTGGGTGGTGCCGGCGTGCAGCATGAGTTCTTCACATTCGGCAGCAGCTGTGAAGCGCAATTTGTTTTTTTGTTGCAAGCCCGCCGGCGTTCCGGGCAGCATCGAACCGGCAGGCCTGAGTTTGAATTCAGCCGGTTGATTGGGAACAACCTTTGAAGCGGTCGCTTTGTACGTCATGCCGGGTTTAAGTCCGCACACGCGGAGTTTTGTTTCACCGGCCTGCACGTCGAGCGGTATTCGTACGCCGGGCGCTTGCAGTGTCATGACTGGATTTTGCTGGGCTTTCAACGCGCCGCTGAAAAGCAGGATAAATACGAAAACGGACCATAAGGCAACGGGTAACGATTGTTTCATAACGTTTTAAACTTTGGGTGAAATAAAGGTCTGTCCAAAAAGGGTGTAATCCGGCGGCGGGAAGTAAAGCGGAATAAATCAGGGGTATTTCAACCGCATTTTCATATACGGGTTGCATACCCGAAACTTCATGCCGGATATAACCGTTCAAGCCGGGCACTTATTGTTTTTTTGTAAAAATGTCGGATAAATAGCACTCCTGTTTCCCGGTATCTTACCTTTGTAAAGCCATGACCGACGAACTTTTACAACAAACCACCGCGCTGGTGCGCGGGCCCTTCGAACTGGAGAACACGCCTCCTCCTGCCACGGAAGCGGAACTCCTGACGCTGGTGGCCGAGCGTATTGCCGAACTGCTGGAAAAACAGCCCGAATACCTGATGAGCCTCCTGTACCGGCTCGACGTGCCGGAGAAAAAAATTCACCCGGTCATGCGTCCCGATGCGCCGGAGCCGGCCAACTACGGACTGGCCCGCCTGGTGATCGAGCGGCAAAAACAACGGGCTGAGACCAAACGAACCGTAAAACCGGAGCCCCTGGAAGACATGGAGGGATGGGAATGGTGAGTGGTTTCCAATGTCCTTCAGCATTTCAGCATCTTTGGTTGCCCAAAACCATGTTTGCTTTTGGTGGTTTCGCTATTTTATTTTAAGAATTATATTTTGCAAACATGCAACAAAACTGCCCGCCGGCAGCATTGGCAGCCAAATTTCACCTACCTTTGCCGTAAAAATTTCCTAACCAAAATTCAGGGAAAAATATGCAAACGAACGGCTCCG
>JAKLJF010000191.1:0-1987 GCA_023151335.1 Thermoanaerobaculia bacterium
GAAGACCAGCCCCTGGAACTCAACCCTCATCAATGGGTTAAAGTCGGTAAACTGAATTTTAAAATTACGGGTGAACTCTCCCCCGGCGCCCGCTTTTGCCCGGCTGTTATTTGGGACGTACAGGGAAATGCCCAAAAGGGCGGCTTCCTGCCGGGTAGCGACGGCGTGGTGATCACAGTGCTGGAAAATAATCCCTCCACTCCGCAAACCTCCGCACCCGCGAACATTACAGCCGTACAATACAACTGGGCTTATGACAGCGCGGAAAAAATGCCCTACGGCAAACCGGTGAATCAGGAGTGCTTTACGGTCGAGTCTTCCACCACGGCCGATCACGAAATCTTTGTCGGGGAAAAAGGATATGGACTGTATCAGAACTATCCTAATCCTTTTGCAAATAATACGGTGATCGAATTTGTATTACCTGCTGAAGAAGAAGCCAGATTGATTTTTTCAGATATTATGGGAAGGGTAATTCATACGGTAAAGGGTGATTATAAAGCCGGCCGTAATACGATAAAAATAGAACGTTCGGTATTGCCTGCTAATGAAGGCATATTTTTCTATCGCCTGGAAACGGAAAACTATTCTTCCGCGGCGCTAAAAATGACTATAGCAGAACGTTAAGCCCCCCAAATATTCAGTCAATCGCTTTCCCTCATCCTATAAAGATTAAGAAATGGTTCCGTATATATCCTTATCCACGCGGAATACAGTGTTCAAGCCCGGACGGACAACGAGATGGTTTTCCATGATCCTGTTGTTCTTCGCCGTGATCGCGACAAACCTGTCCGCACAAACGCCGGTGATAACCGTGCGTTTTGCCAACCCGCAATATAACTGTGCCACCGGCGAGTACTGCCTCGACGTGGAATACCAATCCAATACCGCCAACCAACGGGTTTTCGGTACCAATGTGCGTTTCTTCTATGACGATAACGTACTGGAATTGATCAATTTCCGGAATTTTGAACCCGGTTATGGCGCCGTGGCCCCTAACCCGCCTGGCGTCAGCACGGGCGGCCCTGGTAGCGGTGGACTGTTCGGCTTCGGCGGCCCTGCCGAGTTCGTAAACGGCGCCATCCAATTGACAAACACCAATGCCCCGCCGCTTTTTATTTCCACGACCGGCTGGACAAAAGTATTCACCGTTTGTTTCAACGTAGACAATGCGGCTAACCTGGATGTATTTTGCCCCAGCGTGGTGTGGGACCTCGAACAAAACCCTGCCAATGGCGGCTTCCTCGCCGGCGACGACGGGGTGGTCATCACCCTTGTAGATCCCAATAACTCCTCGAACTCTCTGCCCTCCACGGAAAACGTGGTCCAGTTCAACTGGCAATACACCGGCAATGGAACGCCGCCCTACGGCCAACCCAATCCCACCCAGTGCATCTCCATCCGTTGCATTGATGTTGCCCTGGATATCAGCGCAAATAACCTGACACCTGATGTCGGGCAAAACGTGATCTTTACTATTGTAGTGGACAATGCGGCGGGTTCCGACCCGGCCACCAATGTGGCGGTCACCAGCCTCCTGCCCAGTGGCTATACGTATGTAAGCGACAATGGCGGGGGCGCCTACAACAGCGGTACCGGTCTTTGGACCATCGGTACCCTGAACGGCGGCGCCACTACCACCCTGCAAATCACCGCTACCGTGAACCCGGCCGGTAACTATCTGATGTTGGCCGAAGTAACCGCGGCTACAGGTGATGATGCCGATTCTGCTCCCAATAACGGCGTGGATACCGACGGCGACACCAACGTGGTGGACGACCCCGGCGACGAAGACGACGGCGACGGCGTGCTCATCGCGCCGCAAAATCCGAAAATCAGCGTCATCAAAACAGACGTTTTGAACCTGGGCCCGGATAACAAACTGAACGCCGGCGACGTGATTACCTATACGATCACCGTGACCAACACGGGCAACGTACCCCTCACCAGTGTAACGGTAAGCGACCCCGGCACCACCGGCCTGGCC
>JAKLJF010000191.1:1997-8419 GCA_023151335.1 Thermoanaerobaculia bacterium
AGCGTGACCTGTACGGCCATCCGCACCCTGACCCAGGCGGATATTGACGCCGGCACTTACAGCAACGTGGCTACTGCCTATGCCACGGTACCCAATGGCTACCAGATAAATGACCCCTCCGATGATCCGGACAACCCGGCCAACGTGGACCCGAACAACGACGGCAACCCCGACGACCCGACGGTAACCCTGCTCCCGGCCAACCCGGACATCACGGTGACTAAAACCGGCGCCCTGAACCTCGGCGGCGACAACAAACTCAATGCCGGCGACGTGATCAACTACACGATCACGGTAACCAACGTGGGCAACGTGACCCTGACCAATGTTGGCATTACTGATCCAAACGCCTCCAATTTGGCTTGTAATCCTGCCACTCCGGTGGCCAGCCTGGCTCCTGGCGCCAGTATCACCTGCACCGCTTCGCATACCATAACACAAGCCAACATCAACAGTGGCAGCTACACCAACGTGGCCACTGCCACCGGCACGCCGCCGACGGGCCCGAACGTAACGGACAACTCCGACGACCCGACCGACCCGACCAACTCGGATCCGAATAATGACGGCGACCCCGACGACCCGACGGTGACCCTGTTGCCACAGGCGCCCGATGTAACTATTGCCAAACAAGATGTGCTCATACTGGGCCCGGACAATAAACTCAACGCCGGCGACCAGATCAACTACACTATTACCGTGACTAACGTGGGCAACGTAACCCTGTCGAATATTACGGTGAACGACCCGGGCACTTCCGGCCTGACCTGCAACCCGCCGGTGCCATTCCTGTTGCAGCCCGGTGAAAGCGCCACCTGTACGGCCACCCACGTGCTCACACAGGCAGAAATCGACGGTGGTTCCTACCTCAATGTCGCGACCGTCTCGGCTGAACCACCCAGCGGTCCGCCGGTAACGGATGCCTCGGACGACCCGGACAACCCGGCCAACGTGGATCCGAACAACGATGGCGACCCCGACGACCCGACCGTGACGCCGCTGCCCGCCAGCCCCGGCATTGCCGTGACGAAAACGGACGTGCTGAACCTGGGCCCGGACAACAAACTGAACGCCGGCGACCAGATCACCTATACGATCACCGTGACCAACACGGGCAATGTAACGCTGAGCAACGTAACGGTGAGCGACCCGGGCACCACCGGCCTCGCCTGCGTCCCGGCGGCGCCCTTCAGCCTGGCGCCCGGCGCCAGCGTGAGCTGCACCGCTACGCGTACCATCACCCAGGCCGACCTCGATGCCGGCACGTACAGTAACGTGGCCACGGCCACAGGCACCACGCCTGGCGGCCAGACGGTGACGGACAACTCCGACGACCCGGATAATCCGACGAATGCCGACCCGAACAACGACGGCAACCCGGACGACCCGACCGTGACATCGCTGCCGGCCAGCCCGGCGCTCTCGGTGCTCAAAACAGACGTATTGGATATGGGCCCCAATGGCACCCCCGATATCGGCGACATTATCACCTACACGATCACGGTAACCAATACTGGTAACGTTACGATCAGTAACATCACTGTGAATGACCCGAATGCCACGGGCCTGACCTGCATTCCGGCCACCCCGTTCAGCCTGGCGCCCGGCCAAAGTGTGAGCTGTACGGCCATACATACGCTGACCGCTGATGACCTGAACACCCGTATTGTGACCAACGTGGCTACCGCTTCCGGCCAAACCCCGGGCGGTGCGCAGGTGAGCGATGCTTCCGACGATCCGGACAACCCGGCCAACGCCGACCCGAACAACGACGGCAATCCGGACGATCCGACCGTAACGCAGCTGCCCTGTGCCACCATTGAAGCCTGGGTATACCTGGAAGGTTCGGCCATTTTCCCCGATGGTTCGGAGAACTATGCCGTACCCATGCGCACCACGTTGAACAACCTGCGTATCCTGCCCGGTCAAACGTATAACGACTTCTTCCTCGGTTCCTTTTATACGCCGGCCGGCCAGCCGTATAATACGGCTCCCTGGAACTACAACGGAAACGAGGGCGACGCTTATGACTCCGGAGGCGACATCAATTTCGCCGACGCCGGCTACCCGTCCACTGTGACCGATTGGGTGCTCGTTTCGCTGCGTTCTGATCCGGAAGGTACCGGTGGCCCGATTTGCCAGGCCGCCGCCCTGTTGCACAAGGACGGCCATATCGAGTTCGTGGACGATTTCGACTGCTGCGATATCAATCTGAATCAAAGCTATTACGTCGTGATCGAACACCGCAACCACCTGATCGTCATGTCGCATGTACCCGTACCGATCGTTAACGGCAAGATTTCGTACGACTTCCGCGTACAACAAACCTATATCAACGACCCCTTCGGTTTTGGTGTGTTTGTTGGACAAAAACAGATTTTGCCCGGCATTTACGCCATGTACGCCGGCAACGGTAACCAGACGCTGACCAATACCTCGGATACGGATATCAACTTCGACGACCGTACCTACTGGGAAGGACAGAACGGTACCATTGCCCGCTACCGCAACGGCGACTACAACCTGAACGGCGACACCAACTTCAACGACCGCCGCGTGTGGGAGCTGAACAACGGCCGGTTCACGAGTGTGCCGCGGAATTGACCGGCTGAAGCGGTTTATTCATAAAAAAGGTAAAGTTTCTTGATATTTAACGGCCGTCCCGTCAGTTTACTGGCGGGACGGTTTTTTTGTGCCGGTATTTTTCACGGTTATTTCCGGTTTTGTCATCCAGGTGACACCGCAAAGCAAGTAACATATCGATTTCGGTATTACTTTAGCAACGCTTTGATTTTCAAAACGCTATACGGTTTGCTCTTGTCACTTTCACCTTCCTGACAGGTAACGTTTCCCCTCTTTTTGTTGGCCCCCGGCCTATACAACGGCCGGACATTTAATCAATTTAATATTGACTATCAGCCCGTCGATCCGCCCCCGGTCGGCGCGGTCATTTTTTTATTTAAAACCTTTTGAGTCATGCATCCTTTTTACACCCGAATTTGGTTTCTTGTCCTGTCGTGCCTGCCCTTGCCGGGCATTGCCCAAATCGTCGAGGCGGTTGACGATACCCTTTGCGTACCGCGCGGCGGGAGTATCAACCTGAACGTCACGGCCAACGACATTTTTCCGCCCACCATCCAGCCGATCGTCTTCCTGACGGAGCCTTCTTCCTGTTTTGGGCTGGAGCCCAACGGACAATTGTATTTTTTACCCGATGCCGGCGATTGTTGCGGCGAGCATACCTTGTTTTACCGCATCGAAAACTGCCAGCAGCCGGGCAAGTGTTTTGCGACTGTGCACGTTGAGGTAAAATGTCCTAAACCGGACTGTTTTCTGGTCGATCTGGCCGATTTTACCGGCGACAGCCTGGGCAACGGCTCGGGCGGGGGTCATCCCGGCGGGGCGCCGCCCTGTGTTTCGGCCTGTGAGCATTCCACGGCCACTTACTTTATCCAATATGACCCAAACAGCACCTATGTCTGGTCGGTGAACGGCGGCACATTTGCAGCCGGCGCCAACCCGGCAGAAATTATCGTTACCTGGGGCGAAGCCGGCAGCGGTTCGGTCGGCCTTACCATTATCAATGCCAATAACGAAACGAAAGTGATCGAGATTTGTGTGGATATTTTACCGGCGCCGGTGGCCAGTTTTGCGCCTTCGGCGGCTTGTGTTTGTAAAAACGCGCCCCTGAGTTTTATCAACAATTCCACCGGCGGCAGCAGTTATTACTGGGATTTTGGCGACGGCAATACTTCCACGATGTTTCAGCCAACGCACCAGTATGCAGGCCCCGGTACCTACACGGTGACGCTCACGGTTACGAATGCCAATTACGATCCCAACGGTAATCCTTTGTGTTGCTGTACCGATACCATGTCGCTGGAGGTCATGGTCGACTCGCTCGGAGGCCCCAACATTTACTGTATTTCCACCCTGTGTTCGGGCGACAGTTCCAAATACTGGACCGATGCGACCAATTGCGGCACGTACAACTGGGCGGTGCTGGATGCCAACGGCGCGCCAACCGTGACCTTTACCGGTCAGGGCAACGATACCATCTGTGTGTACTGGGGTACCGGTCCGGTAGGTACTATTACGCTCGACGTAAGCGGTTGCGACAGCGTTTATTGCAGCAAACCGGTATCGGTGCAGGTGCCGATCATTTCCCCCACGGTAGGTATCGGCGGCTTGACCGCCGTTTGCGAAAACGAAACCGCCGTCTATTCCGTACCGAAATGGATGAGCGTACTGTATAACTGGCAGGTGAGCGGCGGCACGATCCTGTCGGGCCAGGGAACGCACACGATCGTGGTTCAGTGGGGTGTGGCGCCGGGGCCGGGCCAGATCAGCCTGAATTATTACAGTTCATTCCTGGGCGGTTTGCCGGGCCATGAGCCGGACAGCTGTGGCGGTTCAGCCGGCCTTACAGTAGCGATAAAATCCCGTTTCAACGTGAACGGACCGGTGCCGCCGGTAGTTTGCCTGAATTCGACTTCCTCCTTTTTTGCGACGGCTGTTCCTTATGCCAATTACACCTGGACGGTGACGCCGGCCGCTACCTTCATCGGCCAGAATACCAATATCCTGACGGTAACGTGGGATGCCGGGCCGGGCACTTATACCGTTACCGCCGTGCCAAACGACCCCTCGGCGTATTGCAATAACCTGGTGACCAAAATTATCCGCGTGGTGGAACTGCCGGAGCCGGACAGCATTACAGGGCCGACCGACATTTGCCCCAACGCGACCTACCCTTATTTCGGCCACAGTTCTGAAAGCGGAACCGGTTTCCTTTGGACGGTCACCGGGGGAACGCCGGTCTCTTTTACAGGCAATCCCGTTTCCGTCACCTGGAACGCGACGGGGCCTTATGGCCTGACGCTGCAACAGTTCCAGCTGAATGCGCCTTTTTGCACATCCGATCCCATTTCGCTGTCACTTACTCCGAAAGTGCTCAACGGCCCGCTGGTCATCAGCGGCCCGCCGGCCTGTGTCAATTCGGTGAAAAACTACAGCGCCGGCCCCGCCCAGCATCCCGACGCTACGTATCTGTGGACGATCAGCCCGGCCAATGCAGGCAGCGTGACCGGCGGCCAGGGTACGCCCAATATACAGGTACAATGGAACAACACGGCTGGCCCGGCTACGCTTCAACTTACAGTATCCTTATGCGGCAACACCCTGAACGGCAGCCTGCCGGTGGTATTGAGCGCCGCCGCGGCGCCCGTCATAACGCAATTGGGCATCCTTTGTCCCGGCGTGCCGGCCACGCTGGATGCCGGCCCCGGTTACGTATCGTATGCCTGGTCGGGCGGAGGCAACGCACAAACCAAACCCATCACCACCGGCGGCACGTACCTGGTGACGGTGGCGGACGGCAATGGTTGTACGGCTATCGGTTCTTATCAGGCGGTGCCTTTGCCAGGGCCCGTGGCTTCGATCTCTACCGGCAATCAGACCGTCCTTTGTATTACGCCGCCCAACAGCAATACGGTGACCATCGCGGCCCAAACCGGCGCGGGGTACACCTTCGCTTGGTATTGCAACGGTAATTTTCAATCTTCCCTGCCACCCACCCAGGCCACGTTTGTACACACGAATACCAACGTGGTGGCCACGTTCAACTATTGGGTAGTGGTAACCGATGCCAACGGGTGCACAAAACAATCGAACACGATCACGGTAGTGCAAACCGATATTTGCGGGGGGGGATGTACGCCGGCTGCTTACTTTTTGACCTATTCTGTATCAAATCAGACACCCAATTGCAATGCCGTCAATTTTAACGTCACCAAAACGCCCAACGTCACCCTGTTGGGTTGGAATTTCGGCGATCCGGGCAGTAATACCAACACCGGTACGTTGATGAATGCCGTGCACACCTATACGCAGGCCGGTTGTTTCCTGACCACGCTTACCGCGCAGGTGCCTTCTACCAGCCAGCCGGGCACTTTTTGTACCGTGACGCGCACCCGCACCGTTTGTGTGCCCCTGGCGGTCGATTTTACCTGCGTGGCAAACTGCCAGACGGTCGCGTTCAATAATTTGGTGACTTACCAGCCCGGGCAGGGCCCGGTAAGCTGGTTGTGGTCGTTTGGCGACTCCAATACTTCCACATCACCCAATCCCACGCATACCTACACTTCGCCGGGTACCTATACTGTGACGCTTACCGTGACCAATGCCGGCGGTTGTCAGGCAACCTATTCGAAACAGGTCACCGTGGCAGGATTACCTGCGCCGGCAGTAAGCGTCAACCCATCGCCGGTTTGCGTGGGCACACCGGTCAATTTCAACGGAACGGGCGCCAATATTATTTCCTGGCTGTGGACATTCCCCGACGACGGCGCCACTAATGGCAGCCAGAACCCCGCGCACACTTTCCTGACTTCGGGTACTTATACCGTATCGTTGGCCGTAGC
>JAKLJF010000192.1 GCA_023151335.1 Thermoanaerobaculia bacterium
GGACAGCCATCCTGTTCATACCTTCCCGCAGGGAAATGCTTGAACTGTGCGGAAGGGAATCGGCATACAAATCCAGTTTTACCAAACGCGGCGTCTGAGAACTGACCCGGAGCACCGTGTCGCGGTAGGCCAGTTTCGAAACGACAATTTCTGAACGGTCGCCCACGGGTAATTCATAATAGCCGTGTTTGTTCGTGGTGGTTGAACGCAGTGTCTTCCGGTCGTATACCGTCACGCCGGCCATTTTTTGTCCGGTTTTGTAGTCGGAGACGTAACCGCTGAGGCGTTGTTGCTGCGGTTTCTTCTGCCGCTTGAGGATCAGATATTCGCCGTTTTGTTTGTAGGTATAGGCATCGCCCAGCAGGTACACCAATGTTTCGCGCACCGTCCAGCCCTCCGCCACCAAGGTTACCCGCCGGCTCTCGTCGAGTATGCTGGCATTATACGACCATTCGAATCCGCCCTGACGGGCGATCTCCGTCAGGGCCTGTTTGAGGGGTACCTGGTCAAAACGAACGGAAACTGTGCGTTCCAGTACGTCAGAACCGCGTAGCGCGGCGCCGGCGAGCAGGAAAAGTAAAAGGGGCAGGCATATTTTTGTTTTCATGGCGATTTTGTTTTTCACCACGGAGGCACGGAGACACGGAGTATATAACGCTGTGTCTCCGTGCCTCGTGGTGAATAAAAATAATGCGCGTTTACTCTCCGCATCCCTCCCCGTCCAGCACGTAGGCGTCTCCTTCTTTTTTAACCGTCAGCGAAAATGACTCCGCGATCAGTTCGAGCAGGCGTTCCAAAGGCAGGTTGTTGTAACGGGCGTTCAACAGGCAGTTTTCCAGTACTTTATTACCCAACCTGACCCTGGCGCCGTAACGGGTATTCACATCTTCCACCACTTTGCTCAGCGGTGTGGCATTGTACATCAGCAAGCGGTTCCCGAAGACTCCCTGGTCCGGTTTGCGGGCTGTGCGCTGAAGCGTTCCGTTCTGGCGGTCAAAAACGGCCTGTTCGCCGGCCTGCAACAAGACGGACCGCGCTTTACTGGCCACCAGTACTTTCCCTTCTGTCACCGTCACGATCACTTTAGCGGGGTCAGTGGTATTATCCACGGTAAATTCGGTGCCCACTACCCGTACTTCCAGTTCCTGAACCTCCACAATAAAAGGCCGGGCCGTATCGGGCGCCACGTCGAAAAAAGCCTCGCCTTCGAGCCGCAAGCGGCGTTCCCGGCGGTTGAACTGCCGGGCCAGTGTCAGGCCCGATTGCCGTTCCAGGGTAACAACAGAGCCATCGGTCAGGGTATCGGTCAGCACCGAGCCCGCCGCGGCTATCCGGACCGGCGCGGGCGTATTTCCGCTTTGCCACCAATAGACACCCGCCACTGCCAGCAAAAATACGGCTGCCGCCCGCATCCAGAAACTCCGTTGCCAGCGCAGCGGCTGGGCGCCCCCGCCGGCTTTTAGCCGGCTTTTCACCCGCAAAAGCGCTGCTTCCGTGTCGACCGGACGCGGAGCGGGCGCCAGGGCGTCGGACGAACGCTCCCACAACCATTGCAGTTCTTCCAGATGCCTGCGGTGTTCCGCCGACTCGGCAAGCCAACGCTCCAGCGTCTCATCCTCTTCCGGAGAACATTCGCCGGCCAGTCGTTTGGCGAGCAATTCATCTATTTTTTCGTCAAAAATACTCATTATGCGTCCCGGTTGGATAGTCAGAGGTTGGTGAAAAAAAATTGCCAGAAACAGGCGGCGCCAAATAAAGTTACGAGATAATCGGCCAGTTGAGTGCGCATCACGCGCAGTGCTTTGCCCATCTGGGTTTCCACCGTTTTAACGGAAATGCCGAGTTGATCGGCGATTTCGCGATATTTCAGGGTTTCAAAACGGCTTAGTTCGAA
Organism: Thermoanaerobaculia bacterium; assembly: GCA_023151335.1. Taxonomy (GTDB): domain Bacteria; phylum Bacteroidota; class Bacteroidia; order Chitinophagales; family Saprospiraceae; genus M3007. The sequence continues at coordinate 1,895 of JAKLJF010000192.1, forward strand.
GATATGCCGGCATTGCGGGGGCAAAGCGTCCATCGCGCGCTGAAAGCGTTCGAGCAATTCGGGCGAAGTGTCGTCGGGCAACGTATGCATATCATTTATTTGTTGTGCATTAAAATCCAGATACTTCGATCTGACGTTCCGGGCGCGCAGGCGGTTCAGGCAGGCGTTATGCACAGATTTGTACAGGTAAGCTTTCAACGACCAGCTCAAATTGAGCCGGGAACGGTACTCCCAGAGTTTTACAAAAGCCTGTTGTACAAGGTCTTCCGCCTCGTCCATGTCGCCGTCGGTCAGCCGGCAGGCGTAGCGGCACAAGGGTTCATACCATTGCCGGAAAACGGCGTCGAAAGCAGTTGCTTCGCCACGCCGCAGCGCCTGCGCCAGATTGTTTTCGTCGTGATACTTCAACGTTTACGGGTTTTGCAGTACTGGAAAGACACGGTAAGTGAGTTTTACCCTGATTCAAAATAAAAAAAGGCCGTCAAACTGACGGCCTTACGGTAGCCCCTACGGGAATCGAACCCATATCTGAGGTTCCGGAAACCTCCATTCTATCCGTTGAACTAAAGGGCCTTGCTTTAATTGCGCCGCAAAGATAAGTCAAATTCGCGGTATTTGCCAAACCTAAAAAGCCTCAAAAAAATTCCTGCCGCATTTCAGGGATTTGGGCATCGATCCATTTTTGGGTTTCGGAGAGCAGGAAGGCAGGGTCGTCGCTGGTGAGGGGCGCGCCGTAACGCACGGCTACCCGCATGTTTTTTTCGCCGAAACGCCGGATAAAATGTGGCAGGAAGGTGTCGTTGCCGATCCAGTAATCTGCTTCGGAGCCGTATTCAAGCGCAACCGGTACCACCGGAATGCCGTGTTGGGCAGCCAGCTGAAACCCGCCTTTTTTTAACGCCGTGGTATGCGGTTTGTCATGGGTAGTGCCCTCGGGAAAAAGTATGACCGGAAAGCCTTGTTTTACTTTTTCGGCAATTTCGTTCAAAATCAGTTTCCGGCTGCCTGCGTTTTCCCGTTTCAGAAAAAGCGTGCCGCTCACCCGCGTACCGTATCCAATGATGGGCCAGCCGGCCACCTCGGCTTTCGACACCGGCATACCGAAGGCGTCGCACACGATGACGACGGGGTCGAGGTAGGAGCGGTGGTTGCACATCAATATACAGGGTGTTTCCGGCGGAGCGCCATGCCTCCGCACCTGTACGCCAATGGCAGGCAGGAATAAACGCGACCAACGTTGGCGAATACGGATGCTGCGGGCCAGGTTTTCGCCTTTCAACAGGGAGAGCGTTACAATTTTCAAGATCAGCCAGGAGGCCGCCAGAGCAAAAAACAACAAGCGTAAAACACCCCGGAGTTTTTTTATCATGACGGTTGGGTTTGGGTGGAAATATCCACGGTTTCCTGTAGAGGCGCCTCGGACAGTTGCCGCTCGATCCACTGGCGCACACCCGCTTCGAGTATTTCCGGGTCTTCGTGCCGCATCAGCGGCCCGTAACATACCCGCACCCGGATTTCGCGATCCTGAAACCGTTGCCAGGCATGGTCCAGGAAGGACGCCTCGCCCACCCAGTAATCGCGCGGATCGTCAAAACAAAGCGCTACGGGCATTACCGGCAGCGACCATTTGGTAGCCGTACGCAGACTGCCTTTTTTAAACGGCAGCATGCCGGGCAAATCCGAGGTGGTGCCTTCCGGGAAGAGGATAACGGAAAAACCCTGTTGCTGAATGACATCGGCCAGGGCCTTCAGGGTAGACACCCGGCTACCGCCGCGCTCGCGATGCACAAAAAGGATGCCCGCCCATTTGGCGCCTTTCCCGATCAATGGCCAGCCGGCCAGTTCCGCCTTGGCTACGGGAAAAGCGAACACGTCGCGGAGCAGGAGAATTGGATCAAGATAGGAACGGTGATTGGCCAGGATCAGACAAGGCTCATCGGGCGGTGTTCCCGTGGTTTCCACGCGCACCCCTACCCCACGCAGGACACGGCGGGCCCAACGGCGGCGCACCGCCATCACCCGGCGCATATCCGAACGGAGAATCACCCGGCGCCAGTACACTTCGGCCACGATCCGGGCGGTATAAACGGCAAAAAAGATCAGTCGGTAAATAATTCGAATTCGTCGCACAGCCGGCAAAAATAAAAAGGCGCAAGGTATAAAACCAGCGCCTCTAAAATCGGTATGTGAGAGAGCAGGATTATTTTTTACTGCCGACTTTCAAATCCCTTACAAATCGCTGCCGGGGCAGCCATAACCGCGGTGGCAGGCTTCTAACAGGAACAGCGCAGCGAGGAAAGCGAAAGCGATAAATTTTTGCCAGTTTTTCATTGAAAAAATGATTTAGCAGATGCGGAACAAGGGTTGTCTGAATTTTGAGGAAAAAACGGAATTCCGTTTCTCTTATTGTTACAAATCCTGTGCCACCCCCGTTTTGGCCGCAAAAGTAGTCAAATAATGCAAATTTTAATAAAATTTTAAAACAAGCTGCCTGCGTTAAGGTTTCGGGAAACCGGCGGCTTCATTGTCAGGAATTGGCAATAATTCTAGAACAAGTCCTTCACCGGGCAAAATCTTTTTCAGGAGGCCCCTTCCGCCGGAGAATTGGTGGGACGACAGGGTAGCCTGTTCCGTTGAGAAATTCAATGCCCATGTGCCCGCGGGTAAATCCAGTTTCAGATTCGCACACGCCTTGCCGGTGTCCAGATTGGCAATAAAAATATACGACGGTGTTCCGGCCTGCGTCCAGGCGATCATTTTTTTTCGCCCGCTTCGGTCCGGGGGGATCAGCCAATCGGTTTTGACGCCCTGAATATTTGGAAAAATACGGTCGGCTAATATTCTCTGGCGCAGAATATTGTTGTACAAACGGACATTAGTGCCCCAGCGATAAGGGCCGCTGGTGCTTTTAGGGCCCGAAGACTCCTGAAAAACGTACAATTTCGTGTAAAACTCATTGGCTGCCGGTGTGGGGTGCGGGTCGCGGCATTCAAAACCGAGGCCCATATAAGATGGCATATCCGCGAGGAACAAGGCCATGAAATGGCGGAGTTCATTACCCTGGAGGTAAAAGCGGTCGAAGCGCGGATCGTCTTTGTCGGCGGTAAAAATGGTAAAATTCGGTGCGAATCGGCGGGTTTCCAGCCAATCGCGGTACTGCCAGAAATCACGCACGAACTTTACGGTGCCGACCGGCTCCGATTGTAAATCGCCAAGCGTGGAGTCGGCCAGTGAAGCTTCCAGGTGGTCGCATTCGTCGCCGTAGGCCATTTCGCCGGGCGGAGCCAGAAAACTTTCGGCAAAATAGCCGAAAGAAGGATTTGTTTTGCAGATGTGCAGTTTCACCGCGCGGTGCAGGTCGTAATACTCGTCCGGGTTTTTCGGTACCCCCTCGCGACGCATCTGGACGTGGGACATGTCTCCGCGCATAAAATCAAAATTATACCGGGCCTGAATGTGCCGGTAATGTTCGCATACGTACGTCCAGGCCGCGCGGTTGGGTTTTTCAAAGTCAAGTTCCCAATTATTGTTGTTATTCCGGGCTTCATACAAGCGGTAGCGTGCCAATGGGCCGAACACGCGGGAAAAAGATTGGGCATTTTTGATCCGGTAATCCCGCCAGACCCTGCCGTCCTCGTCGCGCAGAACAGCTTCGGCATCGGGATTCACTTCAAGGCCGCGGTAAGGCGGCCCCATGGTGGCCGGCACGGTTTCAAAGCCTTCTTCATAAAGTTGCTGCATGAGCATTTTGCGACGCCGGAGCCGTCCGCTATAGTCTTGTGGCGTTCCGAACAGGCGTTGAAGGCGTTCCGGTTCGGACATATGTGTGAAAAACACGTCCGGTTCGTGGGGAATATCCAGTCCCGCCACCGCACTCCCTTGTTCCAGCAGCCAACCCAGAATACTCATTTGCACGTCATGATGTAAATCCCCGGAATGACGCACAATTTCCAGGTCGCGGCGCTGAAGCCATTCAAAAAACTGCGGATTGGCCAGGGCTTGTTCGGAATACCGGTCGGTGTGCGGCACTACGTCCATTCCGACTGCTTTGCCCAGTAAATGCAGGAGGTTGACGACCGCCTTCAATTGTTTTTCGACGCTGTCCAGTTGCGGCGCTGCCGCGGCCAGTTCAGGGCTGAAAAATTCGGGGTTGATATTCCAGCTGCTGGGGCCGTAAAGGCTCGAAACCACGCCTGTTTCCCATATTGGTAAAATATGGATGGCATTCTGTGCGTTGGGCAAAAGCAGGGAATATGGAATGATATTCCAGAAATGCCGGATCGTGCGCACGTTGATGCCTACCGTATTGGCCGTTTTAAGCCAGCGAGTACCGTTTTCGGTTGCAAAAGGGCCGGGTACCGCGGCGGCGGGGTCGAGTGCATTTGTCAGTGCCCTGCCAAGCATGCGTTCAAGCTGGCCGATAATCTCCGTCACAGGCTTTTGCAGGACTTCTGCCGGCGATGCGGACTTAACAAAATTGAATGTTTGGTTAACTAAAGTTTGCACAGAAAGAATAATAGCGATTGCCAAATACAGTCAAAATAAATGTTGGAGCAAAGTAAAATTTATTTGGAATAAGTATAAAAAGAGGTTATTTTCGCTGCCCCAAACAATACATTCTCCGAAAAATAAAGTGTCAAAAGTCGTAATTTTTATCACTCATAATCCGGAATAATCTTCCCATTTAATCTTTAATCGATTGCCCGGAACAAAATTGCTTAAGCCGTGATTTACAAAGTAAAATTAAAAAACGCAGATGATGCCGTTCTGTTAGACGATCACGTCTTTGAATGGTTGTCCACCGATCCCTACCTGTCAAAAGTCGATCTGCTTCATAATCTCAGGAAACATTCCAGTGGCTGCGCGGTATTTCAGAAGACGTGGAAAAAAGCGGATGGCAGCTTCAAGACAGAAACCATTTATCTTCATAAACTGATCGCTGAAAAATTTTTGAACGGTCAAAAGACAGGGAACAAACGTTTGGTCGGTGCAAAAAACGGCGACAAACTCGATTGCCGCCTGGAGAACATTATTTACCGATCCCGTTCGGTTGCCAGCCGGCAACGCAAGACGAGCAGCAAAACCGGATACACCGGCGTGTACCGCGAGCACAACCGCTTCAGGGCCGTTATTTCCATCAAAGGCAAATCCATTCATATCGGCATGTTCGATACCGCGGAGGAAGCGGCCGCTGCCTACAACAAGGTGTCCAAGGAAACTTACGGGGAGGAGGGCAAGATCAACCGGATCAAATGAATGAACTTTAATGGTTTTTTCTTAACCACTCCCAGGTTTCATACAACGTTTCCTGCAGTGGCCTTGGGCGGTATCCCAATTCCCTGGCAGCCTTTTCATGCGACACCCTGCGGTGGCCGGACTCGACGTGCGACAGGGCTTCCCGCGTGAACAAAGGGCGTTGCCCCGTCAAATGGCCCCACCAGCTGACTGGCGGCGCCAACGATTTCAGCAGCCAGAACGGTAGTGTTTTAACGGGCATGGATCTGCCGGTGATCTTTCCAAACAATTCTGCCAACTCCAGCAGGGTGGCATACCTTCCGGATAACAGGTAGGCTTCGCCGGGCCGCCCCCGGGCCATGGCTGCCGCGGCTGCCAACGCCACATCTCGGCTATCCACCCAATCGTACCCGCCCGGCGTCAGCACCGGAATTTTACGATGGTACAAATCGAGCAACATACGCCCTTGCAACGAAGGCTTGAAGTCCCATGGGCCGAGCACCGATGTTGGGTTCAGGCTCAGGGTTTCCAGGCCGTTTTGGCCATTGGCATTCAATACCAGGGCCTGGGCCGCGGCCTTGGATCGTTCGTAAGGATAAGCTTGGGCAGGAGGAGCCGTTTCATCGAGCCTGGTCGCTCCCGGCATGACCCGGAATGCATGGGCCGAACTGAAATAAATCAGCCTCCTGACTCCGGCTGTTTTGCATGCTTCCATTAAAAGCTGTGCTCCTTCCACATTGGTGCGCCATAACACCCGCTCTGGCACCTCGCCGATGCTGATCCGGCCTGCCAGATGTTGCACCACCTCGGCGCCCTCGCAAAGGCGCAATAAAGTTTCCGGGTCATGCAGGCTGCCGTGTATCAAACTAAGCGGCAGGCCTTTCAGCGCGCGGTCATCCTGAAAGACCAACGCGCGGACGGTGTGGCCGTCTCCCAATAATTGACGGACAAGCGCGGCGCCAAGATGTCCGGAAGCTCCGGTGACAGCGACAAGCATAAATATTGAAGGGCGTTTTCGCCTGCAAGGAACGCGATTTTTTTACGGCCATGATAGCCGGAATCAAAAATCTGTACATTTACGCCGATTTCCGGCAGAGCCTTTACGCATATACTTAACCAAAACATACCGAATCTATGCGCCTGCACCTTACCCTGTTTGTCTTTTTTCTGTTAACCACCAACATTCTTTTTTCACAAAAAGCGATCCTTCAAGGCCTTGTAACCGATGCTGCCAGCGGAGAAACACTGATCGGTGTGTCGGTGCGCGT
>JAKLJF010000193.1 GCA_023151335.1 Thermoanaerobaculia bacterium
ATTGCTGAAAAGGGAAAAAATCGGTGAGGGCGCGGTCGGCGAAAAGCTCAATATGGAGCAGGAAACAAAGCCTTTTTTTAAATCCCGATACATTCGGACTGACCCATGTGTGGGTTTCCATGCCGGCCCATTTGATCAATTTTCCGGTAACGGTGTGTTTGGGGGGCGCCTGGTCGTTCCAATTCCGGCTCAGGGCATCGAATCCCTTACCCCTGTCGCGGCTCAGCGTGTCGTATTCCTGCAAAATGCGGCGCTTAAAATAGAGCAGGCGGTTTTTGGCCGCGGAGGAATCGTCGGAGCTGGCAAGGAAACGGTTCAGCCCGTCGGTATCGACTGTTTCGCCGAACCGGGCGAGGAGGTGATCGAGGAATTCATTGCGGCGATCGGTTGTTTCGTCATTGGCCGACAGGATACGGTGGAGCGCGAGGTCTGTTTCCCGCGGCTTATCCTTTTGCGGGGGAGCGCCGGGATCTTCGGCAACGAGCAGGGGATCGATGTCGGGAATGTCGTAGGGAAAAGCGGCAAAATAGGTGGCATCGGTTTCGGCTGTATCCGTTTGCCGTATTTGTCCGGGATCGAGGAGGATGACATTGCCGTCGCCGGCAGCAGGCTTTTCGCCGATGGCAAACAGATCTCTGATCCGGGTGAGCTGTTTGAGGTAGCTGGCCGGCAGGGTTTCAAAAATTGCCAGAAGACCTTTCAACTGCATGGCCTGAGCCAGCCGGAAAGCGCTGGCTTCGCGGGGCAACCCATACGCGCCGATACCGTAAACTGCCGGAAAGAAGCGCTGGATGGAGTAGTAGGCGCCGATGTCGCCCAGGTCTTTTTCCGAACTGGCAGGCGTTTGTTTTAAGGCGATTTTTTGGCTAAAGTATTTAAATTCCTGCGCCGTGAGCGCGTTCAGTATCTGCTCGGCCATGAAAAACTTGGGCTTTACAGGCTGACCGTTACGCCTGAATTCGATGGGGTATGTTTCCTTTCCATGCAGGTGCTTCATTGCTGCGCTGAGGCCCATGCAAGTGTTTTCGGGAATATGAATGACTTCTTCGAATTGCGGAATACCGTTCAGCAGTACGCTGATTTTTTCCGCCCTCCTGACGCCTGCCGTGGCAGCGATGACGTCGCGCAGTTGAGACAAATAGATGACGGTATTCAAGGGCTTCAGGTCTTCCATACGGATATAACCGTACCAGGGTTCCGGGCCATCGAAGAGCGTGTTGATATCCATGCCCGACGCCAGTATTTCTTCCGGATGGTGAAAGTTGACTTTCGGACTGAGGAAGTGTTCCAGCCTGTGGATCAGCGTAGCCAGAACTTGTTCGGCAGGGGCATCCGTTTCCAGATCGATCACCGTTTTGATATCGAGGTACTGCTGCTCGAGAATATGTATGTGCCGGATGTCTTCGCATAAATTACGGTTTTCCGACAACAGGCCGGCCACTTTCTGTCTGATCTGTTCCGGCGTGCCGCTTTCTTTTGATTCTTTGTTGATCTGCAGCCGGACGTCGTATAGTCCCCTGTATTTTTCTCTTTGATCTTCCACCGGCTCGAACCATACGTTTACAATCGTATCCGGCAGGCGGTCAATCATCAGGCGCCGGTAATCGTTTATGGTGAGGGGCGCGCAGGGCAGTATTTTTTCGGGAGGGAAAAAAGCATTGTTGGCCGGCTTGAGCCTGCGGTTTTCGCGGGAATACAACAGGTCGGTAATGGGGAAATTGCAGCGGTATCCGATATCGGTAAGACCGAAACAGAGGTATTCCAGGATGGTGATGCCCGGATCGTGTTGGTTAAAGTCGGTCCAACGGGCGCCGGAGTATTGCTGAATAAATTCGATCCCTTCCCGGTACAGGGCTTCATAGTCCATGCTCCGGTAGGGCGGTTTTTTCAATGATATGCTGACAGGTTTTGCCATTTTTTAAACTTGCGTAAAAATCGAATCATCCCAAAGCCGGGTAATATGGTAACGGATCATAAAGCTGGTATCCTGGGCGGTTCTGCCATAGTTGGTACGGGTGCGGATCTGGAGTTGGTAATTGCGCACATCACCGTGCCAGCGGAGTTCGATACGGTTCCAGAACCAACCGAAGTAAGCGCGGGTTTGTCTGATGCGGTGCCGTGAACGGCCGAAAGTACACAAGGCAATGGCGTGGGTCATGGCATACCGGCCCCGCCCGGGCGGGCCATCGATCCGGGCGACGATCTCAAAGGCCGAGGAGCCGTCGAGCCCGGTCAGGATGTCGTGCCATTCGCCATCGCCGGCTTCCTGGCCGGTTTTAAAGGTGCCTACCCTCGTTTTCATGCCCAGTGTGCCGTTTATTTCCATCTGGGTTAGGGGCGTGGTCGTGCCAACGCCCACATTTCCGTTGTTGGCCAGGAACAAGCGGGATGTTTTGGTTGCGCTGCCATCGGCGTTTTCGGATACGCTGTTGAAGGAAATGCCGGCGCCATTTTCGTCTTTTTGCAGTTGGATCTGCCAGCTGGGATTTTGCTCGCCTGCTTCCCGGAAAATGCTGATCACGGTACCGCTGGTCCCGGTGGGCGACAGCTGCAGACCGTCGTTGTCCGTTTTGGTGAACCCGTCGTCCAGTTTATTGACCGTAGAATCGATCAGATAGCCGAAATGCACTTCGGAAGGCAATTGGCCTTTGCGGAAGAAACTTTTCAGCGAATCGCGGTTCCATAATTTTTTCATGGTTGAGCAGTTTTATGTTTAGGAGGGTTTAGGAGGGTTTAGAGGGTTTAGAGGGTTTAGGAGGGTTTAGAGGGTTTAGAGGGTTTAGAGGGTTTAGTCTGATTCGGGGATCAGGTACCATTCCGGTTCGGGGGGTGTTTCATTATTGTCGGGGTGTTCTTTCAGGCCCGCTTCATTGGCGTCCGCTTGGTCGGGGCCTTCGACGACGATAAAATCGGTGCCGAGGCGCATATCTTCAATGGCTGCGATTTCAGGCAGGAGGTGGTCTTCAGTGGCAATAAACCGTATGTTGTGTTGCGCGGGTGTCAGTACGCTCCAGGGGGTGCTGGCATACAGGATTTCAGCATCGGCATTGGCATTTGCCGTGTCAGCCAGGGCGTAGGATTCGTCATCCGGTTCGAAGATTTGCACCAAAGAAAAACGGGTAATAAAACGGATATACGGCCGATTGTTCAGAAAAGCCAGTACATCGTTTTTACTGATATGGCCGCCCAGACCGATCATTCCATCGTGTAACCAGGGGCAAATGAATGCTTTCAGTTCATTCTGTATCAACTGCAGGTATTGGCCTTTGTGGTGTTCGAAACCTTTTTGGAGTAATACCATACAACTGACTTTTATTTTTTCATAAACGGGGTTGATTACCTGAATGTCGGTAAAATGGCTCACCCTTTCGCGGAGGAAACCGGCGATCAGTTCGAGTTGATGAAAACCGACCCTGGGTTCAGGGTCGTCTCCGGCTGGGGCAGGCGCCACTACCACCTTGATGGACCCCGGGGCCAGCCCGGGATATTCCATCCAGCCGATACATTTTACCCGCTGCAGATTTGGAAAGTGTTCGAGTACAAGGTGTTCAATATCCCATGCCGTAACAGCCCGGTTTTTATGGCGCAGCCGTTCGCTGGTGCGCGCATAGAATTCCGGCAGCTGGTCAGGCGGGCGGGCGACCGTAAACGGAACAGGATGAACAACCGCGGCAATTTCCGGTACGGGTTTTACCAGTTCGGTGATGCGCGGCAGAACAGCGCCGGGGTCGTAGTGAGAAAGGTCGCCGTTATCCACCCACACCGCTTCCACGGCGTTGACCTGTATATCGAGTACGCGTCCGGCAATACTGAGGTTTCCCCTGGCGGCGGCGCGCAACCAAAAGAGTCCGGCCGGCATGATTTTATGCGTGGTCGGCAGGTCGGAGGGCAGGCGCAGGCTGATAATACCGGTGGTGGTGAATTGCCGGGTCTGGTCGTACAACAGCTCTTCCTGTGAAAAGTGCTCCCATTGCCCGTCGCGCAGGTAGCTCCAGAACACCTGCAGATTGTTACTGTCGGTACCGTGTTTGCTTTCGCGGAGATGGAACAACAGGTTGAGGGGTAGTCCGGGCTGGGCATTACTTAGTCCGATATACAAATAGCCGTCTTCCGCAAAACGCGGAAATAAGAACCGGTCGGAAGCTTTACCGTCGGCAAATATCTCCTGTTGGCCAAAAGGATGAATAACCATGATTTTTTCGCGGGCCATCCGGTCATTTTCCTCGTATTCAAGGGGTATAAAATTCAGGGTAGTGGCGGCTTTGTAGTCGATACCAAGTCTGTCCAGCACAGGTGCAAAAGGGTCGCGGGGGAGGGGTATTTCCCGGGCCGTTTCTCCGCCGAGGTTAAAAAGACCGCTTCCGCTTTTGGTCTGTTCGATCAGGGCCCTGCTGAACAATCTTGGAAAATCGGCATGGCCAAATGCAATGGACGATTTGCAGAGTTGCAGTTTCAGGTAACCGCACCGGGTGTCGTTGGTATACTCCGTCAGTTCCGGCGCATCGTAATCCGGACGTATCTGCAGGGTGTCCAATTGAATATCATCAAGCAGGGTGTGGGATTGCAGTTTTCCATCGGGCGCGGGGGCGGAGAACAAGGTAAACGTCTGCCGCTGCGCGGTATCCTGGGGCCGGAAAGTATAGTTGGACAGCGCGCTCAGGGCCACCTGAAAACTGTGGTTGTCGATGCCGGCGTTGTATTCGCGATAGTATTCGGCAAAGCCGCCATCTAATTCCGGGAGGTTGTTCCAGTCGAGCCGTATATTTAGCTCGGTCAGCCGTTTCCGGAATAACTCCCGGCTACCGATCAGTAAATAACTGTTTCGCCCTGGCACGGAACCGAAAGGCAGAAAAGGAGCAGAATGATCGAGCAAGCCGATCTCATTCATCACCGTGAGGGTTTTAACGCCTTTTACCCGTGTTTCAATCCGCAGGGTTTCGAGTTCAAGCGGGGTGGTGAAGGAATACAGGTAAATATTATGGTCGGGGTTCAGCAGGATTTTCAGCAGGGGCCAGGAGGTATCGAACGTTTCGCCCAGGCTTTCGGGCGTCTGATCCACTACTGCCGGATCGTCGGTGTGGAGTTTCAGCATCAGGGTTATGGTTCGCTCGAGGCGCCAGTTTGCCGGCGAGTCCGTTTTCCAGTTTTCCACGGGGAACCATCCTTCCACGCCGGTGGCATAAATGCGCAATGCGTTGGAAAACAGTTGGGGGACAACTTCTTCCGGTGTTTTGCCGGTGTTCTGGCTGATATCGGCGATCAGGTCGAGCAATATAGCCAGCGATGCCTCACTGAAGCGAAAGATCAGGTCGATTTCGCGCTCGCCTTCCCGGAGGGCCAGGATGGGCGCCGCAATAACAAAACCGGCAGGGGCGTCGGTCATTTGCCGTTCACCGGGGTTTTTTACCAGTTGTTCTTCCCCGAACGGGGGCCAACTGCGGTCGGAGCCGTCGAACGGGGCGCCAAGGCCGTCGCGGGAGTTGGCTACCGGGGCCGCGTAGATGCCGGCAACCAGTTTGTACGAACTGCCGGCTTTCATCATGTCGCTTTTGCTTACGAAGAGTGTCCGGAGCGATTCGATACGCGCGGCGCTCAGCCAAACCGGTTCGGTGGTGGCGTAATGCGATGCCACCCCTTTTTCGTTGACGCCTGCCAGTAACAGCGCGTTTTCTTTTAGCCGGTACTGATTGGTTTGGTCGGCCAATTGAAAACAAACGATCGTCCTGTCGGGCGCCTGCGGCCGGGGTTTTTGCAGGAGCAATTCCCGGTAATAATAGTCCAGGTGGCGGCGGGGCAGGGTGTTCATCTGGTCGCGGGCATGGAGGAATAATTGCAGATAAGCCAGCAGCAATCCGATGTAGGGTTGGTGGTCTTGTTTTTTTTCCAGCGTTTCTCTAAACCAGAGGGGCGCTTTTTCGCCGATCAGGGTCATCTGAAAAAGCAGCAGCTGAAAGATTTTGCGCATGTCCTCCACCGCCGATTGCCGTTTATCATCCGGCCCGGCGCCTTCCGGCACGTACGTTTTTGGAGCGGCGCTCAGTTGCCAGACGGGATGCAGTGCAGCCAGCTGTTGTTCCCATTGCGGATCGGTCTCCGCTAATTGTTCTGTTCTGAGCGCCGTCAGTATTCCCTGTAAACGCCGCAAACCCTCACGCATATTTCCTGCTGCAGCTTTTTTCAATATTTCATTGACGGGGCTGTCGGCGCCCCATTTCAACAAGGCGGAGGAATGTTCATACCAGCGGTTCAACAGTATAGCCATCTCTACAACCTTGCCAGCCAATTGCCGGCAAGCATCACTACGGCCTTCCCCGGCAGATAGATAAAAGCGGCGGATGATGTCGCGGACTTCGTTGATCCATTTTTCAGGGCGGTTTTCCATAACCAGCGCAAGTAAAACAACGGGATCTTTTTCCAGGAAATCGGCCCAGGTGCCCGCCGGCTTATTATTTTTGTCCACGCTCCGGATCAATTGGGCGGTACGGGCACAAAACGCCAGGAAAGCAGGTAACTCCCGTGCGTCGACGCGAATATTTTCCGGCATCAGCGCCCGCGGGTAACGATCCTGCTGCGTGGCGCCCCGGAAGACGTAAGACCCTTTTCCCCAGTCTGATTTCATAAATTGCCGCTCGTTCAAAAGTGTATATTGGTGCCTTCCTGCAAATAGAAGGGATAAACAATGTTGCTTCTCGAATTTGTCTGTATGATCGTATAATCCACCACAATATGCAGCATGCCCGGGTCATAAGAGGCTACGTGTACCTCCACGTTGTGCAAGGTGATACGCGGCTCGAACAAGCGGATAGCCTGGGTAACCGAGGCGATGATCTCATATCGGGTTGATTCGGTGATGGCATCAAAAACCAGCCCGTGCAAATCGCATCCGTAAGCCGGATTCATGATGCGCTCGCCAGGTGTGGTGGCAATCAGGATGTACAGGCTCTGCCGGATGTCCGTTTCTTCAGAGACCATTTCCAGCGAGTGGTCGTAATGGTCGAAAGTCGGCGGAAAACTCCAGCCGGTGCCGAGGAATGATTTATCGATTTGATCTGCCATTTGTGTGAGGGTTTAGAAAGTTTAGAAGGGTTTAGAAAGTTTAGGAGGTTTAGATGTCAGCCGCCGATCATAACGGTTGGAGCGCCAAGCACGATGGAGCCGCCGTGGGCCGTGGTGTCGCCCATGCGGGCTGCCGGGCGGCCGGAGATCATCACCGTGGCGGAACCTTTGACGATAGTGTCCGGCGGCCCGACGCAAACGCACATATCGCCCACGACGGCAGCGGGCATGCCGGCGATCAGTACGTTGGGTACGCCCGGCCCGGTGATGGGGCCGCCCACGTGCGGGATCGGCGGAACCCCGGGCGTTTGCATCGGGCAGGTGTGCATGTCGGTTAATCTTGCTGCTGGTGGCATGAGTGATTGAGTGATTGAGTGATGGAGTGATGGAGTGATTGAGTGATTGGGGGTTAGTTGATCATGACCATGGCGCCTTTTACGATGGTGGTGCCGCTGGCTTTCAGTTCAGCTGAAGCCGAGCCCTGGCCGGAGAAAGCGATCTTGGCCTTGGCCTGTATGTTCAGGCCTTCCAGGCTGACGTCGCCGCCGGAAGCGGCGGCGGCAATACCCGTAGCGGCCTGTAAATTGATCTTGCCGTTGGCCTTTATCGTAATATCCTTGGCACTGTTCATGGTAATGCCCGAGTTGGTCATTTCCATTTTGTTGCCGTTCTGGTCTTTGAGGGTGATCGATTTGTCCTTGTCGGACAGCACAAACTCGTTGCCGCCGGGGGTTTTTACAGTCAGCACTTTGTCTTCATCGTTAAATTCGATTTTCAGCTCGTTTTTAGTAACGATGGCCTTGAACTGGTTTTTGTTGTCCGGCGTGTAAGGCGGTTTGATTTTACTGCTGTACAACATGCCGAGAATGACCGGAAAGCGGGGGTCGTCGTTTAAAAAGCCAAGCACGACTTCGTCGCCCACCTCGGGCAGGAAAAAGCTGCCTTTGCCGGAGGTGGCGTAGAAATGGGCCATGCGTGCCCAGATGCCGGCGCCTGCCGGGGCGATAACAGGCACGTCCACCTGGATGCGGAATTGTCCGTCGGGGTCGGCGTCAATTTTTTTCACCGTGCCGTTCTGCAAGCCGGATATTACGGGCAGCAATCCGCCGGCGGCCGGCGCACTGACGGCGCGTTGTTCGTAATACCATTCCGGGGGCAGACCGAAACCTACCGTGGTTTGCCACAGGCCGCCGCGCACCGAATGCCGTACAGCGGTGATGAGCGCGTTGTCGTTGAACCGTTTGCCGAACCCCTTCATCTCGATCAGGGTATTCAGTTTGGGTTTGGCGTTGCCAAAAAAAGTGACGGTACCCTGCATGCCGCTCATGCGCTCGCGGAGCA
>JAKLJF010000194.1 GCA_023151335.1 Thermoanaerobaculia bacterium
GGATCAGCGGAGCCATCATGGCCTCGGTATGACCATAGTAGAACCGCACCCTAAAACCGGGCAGAAATTCGAGGTTTTGCCGGACAGGAAGGAATTGCAGGCGTCCTTTTTCCCATAGGGGCAAAATATTTTCCGGTAAAAAAGAAGCTTTTTCCCGATCGTTGGGGTGAATAGCCCATTGGTAATGGCGTTCATTGGACCAGTACACGGCGTTGGGAAAAGAAACTTCCACCTCACCCGTTGTTTCATTGCGCCACAGCGCGCCGCCGCAATGGTCGAAGTGAAGGTGAGTCAGAAACACGTCGGTTATATCCTCACGGCGAACACCCGCATCGGCCAGGGAGCCGAAAAGCGTCTGCGGGCCGTGCGGCTCAAAGTGCGCGCGGAATTTCTCGTCCTGTTTGTTGCCAATGCCCGTATCGATCAGGATTTTCCGGTCGCCTGATTCCACCAAAAGAGCACGCATTGCCCAGGTACACATATTTTGCGCATCGGGCGGGTTCATTTTCTCCCATAAACGTTTTGGTACGATGCCAAACATGGCCCCACCGTCGAGTTTGAGGAAACCAGTGTGAATTGATTTAACTAACAACATTAGCAATGACGCAATGACCTGATGACGCAATGACGCAATCTACACCCTTTCAATCACAATAGCCGTGGCGCCGCCGCCGCCGTTACATATCGCCGCCAGACCCAACGAGCCGTTTTTTTGTTGCAGCACATTATTAAGGGTGGTTACGATGCGCGCGCCGGAAGCGCCCAGCGGATGCCCGAGCGATACGGCGCCGCCAAAGACGTTGGTGCGGTCGTGCGGAACGCTGAGCACTTGTTCGAATGCCAGGGCAACCACGGCAAAAGCTTCGTTGACCTCGAAAAAGTCGATGTCGGATTTTTCCACACCGGCCATTTTCAGGGCTTTCGGCGCTGCCACGGTGGGTGTGGTGGTAAACCATTCCGGTTCCTGTTCGGCGTCGGCGAAACCCCGTATTTTGGCAATGGGTTTCAAGCCGTATTTTTTTACGGCTTCTTCGCTGGCCAGGATCAGGGCGGAGGCGCCGTCATTGATCGTACTGGCATTGGCCGCGGTGACGGTACCGTCGGGGCTGAAAGCAGGGCGCAATCCGGATATTTTATCAAAATTCACTTTTTTATACTCTTCATCCCCGGAAATCAGAACCGGGTCTCCCTTGCGTTGCGGTATCTCCACCGGCACGATCTCGGATGTAAAAAATCCGCCGTCTGAAGCCGCTGCCGCCCGTTTGTAAGAGTCGACAGTGTAGGCATCCTGCATTTCCCGGCTGATTTGGTATTTTACGGCGGTGGCGTCGGCGCAAACGCCCATGGCTTTTTGGTTATAGACATCCGTCAAACCGTCTTTAGCCAGGCCGTCCACGATCTCCGCATTGCCATATTTGTAACCCCAGCGGGCGTTGGGAATGTAGTACGGAATCTGCGACATATTTTCCATGCCGCCGGCCACCACGATGTCATTGATACCCAACATAATGCTTTGGGCGCCCAGCGTTATGGCCTTCATACCGGATGCGCATACCTTGTTGATCGTCGTACAGGGCACGTTGGCCGGAAGTCCGGCAAAAACTGCCGCCTGACGCGCCGGCGCCTGACCCAGGTTGGCGCTCACCACGTTGCCCATCATTACCTCCGTTACCCAGTCGGGTTGAACGCCGGCGCTGGTCAGGGCGCCTTTGATGGCTGCTGCGCCGAGCTGTGTGGCGCCCACCCCGGCTAAAACGCCTCCGAAGCTGCCTATAGGCGTACGGACAGCGGAGACGATAAATACTTCTTTCATGGAAACTTATTTGGTATAGTGAAAAATGCGGCGCAAAGGTACGGCTTTTTGGTTTTCAGAATTCAGAACCATATTCGGCAAACCGGGGGACTGATCGGTCAAAATTTTTCCAAAGGCCGTGACAAAATTTATTTTATACTGAAATAAAAAATGACTTAAAAATGAATGGCTTTGAATTTGAATAAATGCGAAACATTCTATAACTTTATGGCCGATTGTTGAAATTTATTCACTTTAAAATAACATAATCATGATGGAACTGAAACGCTTTTCTCCCCGCGAGGCTTATGCAGCCTACATGCTCGGGGGCGTAATGGTGGATGTTCGCGAACCTGAAGCCGTAGCCGCCAAAACGGTTGATATCAATCACCTCGTTACGCTTCCCATGAGCGAATTCAACCATCGCTTCGGCGAATTACCCCATAACCGCCCGATCGTACTGGTGTCCCGTGTCGGTAATACCAGTAACACCGCCGCCAGATTTTTGTTGGAACATGGATATTCCGACGTCGCTGTCGTGGATGGCGGCCTGACAGCCTGGGAAGACGAAGGTTTGCCGGTAAGGCATCCGGAGGAGTAAACTCGTCATTACGGCATTGCGGCATTGGGATTTTGTCGGGGTTAGGTTTACCAGAGTGCGGGTATGAGGGCTTTTCGACGGGCAGGATAATCCGGGAATTGCGCCTTGTACCATTGGTGATGCGCCCAGGCACGGGGGGCCAGGTTGGCAAAAGTCCAAAAAGCAAAAGCCAGGCCTGGCAGGCTCCAGGTAAGCACGGCAAATCCGGTCCATTCCAGTATTTCGCCCAGATGATTCGGACAGCTCACCCGGTCGAACCACCCGCCAACCGGTATCCGGTAGCCTGTTTCACCGGGTTTTCTTAAGCGGATCAGTGCGTAATCCGTATGAATGTTGAGGGCCGCGCCTGCTACAAAAACGACGCTCCCTGTCCAGAATCTCGCATCCTTAAACCAATCCGCCGGATAATCGGCGAAATGACTAAAAAAATAACCCAACAAAAATCCATTTACAACATTGAAGCCCATGGCAGACAGCACGATCGCCATGGGCATCTTTTTTCCGGAGGTACGCAAAAACCAGGGATAGATCATACTCCGGTGCAGGTAATGCGCTACAAAGAATCCCAACATAATTCTGACCGGCATATCCAGGCTGCCGGAAGCCGTTGCCATCACGGCCAACAATACAACCAGCACCGTGGCTTCCATGACGATCCAGCCCAGCCGGTTATCAACCACCGGCCCCCACCCCAGGCGGGTATGCCTGCCAAACGGCGCTTTCACCCGGAACAGGTAAAAAAAAGTACAAAGCCCAACGGCCATCCAGCCGTATACCAGCCATTGATATTGGTACCAATCCATTTATTTAGCGATGAGTGATGAGTGATGAGCGATGAATGGCAACTCATCACTCATCACTCATCACTCATCACTGTTGAATCTCAAAAAGTCGTACTACCCCTCTGTGTCAAAAAGTCGTGCTAACTTGCAATAAAACAAGGCATGGCACGACACACCACACTGGAGGAAAAAAAGTTCATTGAAACCAAAGCGGAAGAAGGATGGACAAGCAGGCAAATTGCCGAAGGACTCAAAAATTCCATCTGGACAGTTCGCAAGTGGCGACAGTATATAAAAAAAAGGCTGTGCCTCACCTCGCATGGGTCGGCCTTGGTCAGGCGCCATGAGCACTTTCGATGCATCTTTGGTCGAACAGGTCAAAGAGCTTCGTAAAGACAACGAAGGCTGGGGCGCCCTGACGATACTGCTTGAACTGGAGGAAGAGTTTTCCTACTCCAAGGGAGCACTGCCGAGCGCCAGTTCCGTGAACCGGTACCTGAGGCAACAGGGCCTTATCAAGCCTAAGGAACCGGCGGGCAATCTTCCTTCCGAGTCTTGTGAGAAGCCAAAGGAGGTTCACGAGCTGTGGGAAATGGACGCCCAAGGCGCCACCGAGGTGAAGGGCATCGGCTGCCAGGCAATGATCAACATGAAGGACGGGCTATCCAAAAAGCACTGTATGGCTTTTCCGGTAGCGGTGAAAAACCACAACAGCCAACCAGCCACCAGGCACTATAAATGGGCATTCCGTTTGGCCTTTGCACAGTCCGGTATGCCTCAAAAAGTGCAAGTGGACAAGGATAGCGTTTTCATCGAGAACACCAGCCGCTCCCCGTTCCCCAGCCGGTTACACATGTGGCTGACCGCCTTGGGAATAGGGCTTTGCTTCATCGAAAAAGCCCCGCCAGCCCAACAGGCCACCGTCGAGCGTTCGCACCAGACGATGGAAAGACAGAGTTTCCGGGGGAAAACTTTCGCCCGCTGGCAGCTCTTTTTTCAGCACTGCCAAAAGCGCCGCCAACGACTGAACGAAAAGTTCCCCAGCCGCTCGCATGGCGGGAAAGCGCCCCTGCAAGCTTTCCCGCAAGCAGCCCATTCGGGGCGCCACTATAGCGTGGACCAAGAGGAAAAATTGCTGGACCTTCAACGAATTTACGCCATGCTCTCCCAGGGAAAATGGTACCGGGTCGTTAGTTCCGGCAAAATGGTCAGCCTCGGTGGAAACCGTTATTACCTCAAGGACGCAGTGCCTAAAAGCCAACTTCAGATAACCTTTTGTTCACAAACTAATCTGCTAATCTTCCGCAATGACAAAGAACTTGTTCTGGATAGACAACCACTCAAAGGCGCCTCCATAGAGGACTTGATGGAAGCCGATTCCACGTCTTTGGTTTCAATGTTTAAAATATTGTCAACATCGCCGGATTTCCCACTTTAGGGTAGCACGACTTTTTGACACAGAGGGGTAGTACGACTTTTTGAGATTCAACATCACTCATCACTCATCACTCTCCTAGTGCATTCTGTCGCCTCGCGGGGTCAGATCACGCATTATTTCCGCTTCATAGCGCAGGTACTCCTGCCAGCGCTGCCAGGTTTTTTCTTTTCCGAAATAACGCTCTGCCAGATCGAGGAACACACGGTAATGGCCTGCTTCCGATACCATGAACTTGTGATACCAGTCGCGCAGGACGTTTTCAGCACAGTACAGCGATAAGAGCCGGAACCGTTCACAGCTCCGTGCTTCGATAAGAGCGCAGGTGAGCAGGCGTTCGAGCAGGGCGTCCTCCCGGGTGCCGCCTTTTTTTTGAAACTTCAGCAGTTCATTCACATATTCATCCTTTCGTTGCCGGCCGAGTTGCATGCCTCTTTTGTTCAATTCGGCCAACACCATACGGAAATGCCCCCATTCCTCGGTTACGATGGGGGCCAGTTCCTCCACCAGTTCCACCCGGTCGGGGAAAGCCTGGATCAGGGAAATACAGGCTGTGGCGGCTTTTTGTTCGCAGTACGCATGGTCGGTCAGAATCTCTTCCAGGTCCATTTCAGCCAGATTGACCCAGCGTGGGTCGGTGGGGAGTTTAAGACCCAGTTTTGTATTTTGCAGCGATACATCTTCCATGATGCAAAGGTATGCTGCGCATGAAAAATTTACCTTTGCGGTGATCAGCGTTTTTTTATGGAAAAACTCAGCATGGCCGCGTTGAACCGGCCAAGCCCCGAAGATTTCAAAACACGGGAAAAGTTGCCGCTTGTTTTAGTACTGGATAACTTGCGTTCCGGTCTGAACGTAGGCTCGGTGTTCCGTACAGCCGACGCCTTTGCCCTGGAGAAGATCGTACTTTGCGGCATAACGGCCCAACCGCCACACCGGGAGATCCTGAAAACCGCCTTGGGCAGTACCGATTCGGTGCATTGGGAGCAAATCGCACAGACTACGGCGGCGATCCTGCGGTTAAAACAGGATGGCTACCGGGTGTTTGCCATCGAGCAAACCACCGAAAAAATATGGTTACAGGATTTTATTCCGGAAAAAAATAGAAAATATGCCTTTGTGCTGGGCAACGAGGTGGACGGCGTGGAAGACGCAGCGCTCCGGCTGTGCGACGGCGCCATCGAAATCCCGCAATTCGGCACCAAACATTCGCTCAACGTAGCCGTGACAGCAGGCATCGTGGCCTGGGAGTTTATGCGAAAGATGCAATGATAGTGCAATGATACTGTACACCGCCGTACCTTTGCGCCTTTCGCCACATAACCCTAAACCCTCTAAACCCCTCATAAACCATCTAAACCTTTCAAATTTCATTGCAACGTGAAAGTTTTCAAATTTGGCGGCGCCAGCCTGAAAGACGCCGCGGGAGTAAAAAACGTAGCATCTATTTTGCAACGGTATAAAGGCGAGTCCCTGGTCATCATTGTTTCGGCTATGGGCAAAACGACCAATGCCCTGGAGGCTGTTATCGACGCACACGTCAAACAAACAGGCAAGGCCCAGGAATTATACAACAACCTCAAGGAACACCATTACGCCATTATGCGCGAATTGTTCGACGCCGGCGACGAGGTATTCAGTCTGGTAAACGATACATTCGTGGAGGGAGAATGGGTACTCGAGGAAAAGCCCTCGGACAACTACGATTACCAGTACGATCAGATCGTCTGCGTAGGCGAACTGGTATCCTCCAAAATTGTGGCAGCTTATCTCAACAAGTTCGGGCTGCCTACCCACTGGCTCGATGCCCGCGACGTGGTTGCAACCGACAATACCTACCGGGAAGGCTGGGTAATTTGGGATAAAACCAAAACCAACGCACAAAAACACGTGACGCCTCTGCTGGAAAAAGGCGGTTTCGTGCTCACACAAGGCTTTATTGGCTCCACTTCGGAGAATTTTACCACCACCCTGGGCCGGGAAGGCTCCGACTATTCCGCCGCTATTTTCTCCTTTTGCCTCGATGCGGAAAGCATGTCGATCTGGAAAGACGTCCCGGGCGTCCTGAACGCCGACCCGCGGTTGTTTGAAAATGTGATCAAGCTGGACCGGCTTTCCTACAAAGAAGCCATCGAAATGACTTACTACGGCGCCCAGGTGATCCACCCCAAAACCATTAAACCGCTGCAGAACAAAAATATTCCGCTCTACGTCAAATCATTTCTGGACCCGGACGCACCGGGCACCGAGATCAGCAGCGACACCGAGGATACCTATCCGCCGATCATCGTCGTGGAAAAAAATCAGTCGCTGCTGCATATCAGTACCACCGACTATTCTTTCGTTGCCGAGCAACACATGGCCCGGCTTTTTGCCAAACTGGCCGAATTGCGGCTTTTCGTAAATATGATGCAAAATACGGCCATCAGTTTCACCATTTGTGTCCCGAATATTCCCGACCGGCTGGAAAAGTTCATCAAAGACGTGTCGGATCAGTTCCGGGTAAAAAAAGAAGATGGCCTGGAACTGATCACTATACGGCATTACAACGAAGAGACTATTGCCAACCTGAAAAAGGGCAAAATGGTCTTGTTCGAAGAACGTATCCGGAATACTATGCAGATGGTGGTGCGCAACGTCCCCACCGTGGAACGCAGGGAAGTGGAACTGGAGCGGGCCAAAGGATAAGGACAGGGCAGCAGGCAGATAAAGACGCCGCGGACGATTTTAATATTCCTGTTTACCTTTGCGCCCAAACTTACCCTTCGTGCAATTCCTGAAACGTATGTTGCGGCGGTGGTATTGGTCCATTCCCCGCACCGAAGACGGCAAACTCCGCTGGGGCCTGTATTTCCGCCGGCTGGTATTCCGGTTGGCCTTATGGTTTTTTGGCATTACGATTGGCCTGACCATCCTCTACCGTTTTCTTCCTGTGCCCTGCACACCGCTGATGGTGATCCGGTGTTTTCAGCAGGCGCAAGAGCCCGACCGGCCTGTCCGTTGGGAAAAAGACTGGGTTTCCTTCAGCGAGTTATCGCCCAAATTGCAGCTGGCAGTCGTTTGCGCCGAAGACCAGGAGTTCCTCGAACACGAAGGCTTCGATTTTAATGCCATAGAAAAAGCGTACAAATACAACAAGACGCACAAACGCAAACGGGGAGCCAGCACCATCAGTCAGCAAACGGCCAAGAACACCTTTCTCTGGCCTGCCCGGTCCTGGATCAGAAAGGGGCTCGAAGTGTATTTCACTTTCCTGATCGAACTGCTCTGGAGCAAGGAACGTATTATGACCGTTTACCTGAATATCATTGAATTTGGCGATGGCATATATGGAGCGGAGGCCGCCGCAAAGCGTTTTTTTAATAAAAGCGCCAACAAACTGACCACTTCGGAAGCGGCCCTGCTCGCCGCCGTACTGCCCAACCCGTTGAAACGATCCGCAACCAAACCCTCCGGAGAGGTTCGGCAACGACAACAATGGATCATCAGCCAAATGCGGATGTGGGGCGGCAAAATCGATTTTGACGAGCCCAATACCCCGAAAAAGGAAAAGTAAGCCCGATAGTTCAACGCTTTGTTAATCCGCCCGGAAATGCGGCGCGTACAACTATTTTTGCCGCCTGAAATAGTCATTTTATATCAACTACTTAATACCCATGACGAAAGCGATACTTCCCTTCTTTTGTTTAATCATCATTTCCTCAAGCGCCTTTTCCCAAAGTACCGGCCCGGTTTATGAATTCAAGAACGGCAACTGGTACAACGGCTCCACCTT
>JAKLJF010000195.1 GCA_023151335.1 Thermoanaerobaculia bacterium
ACGAACTCTGGAATTATCTGCTGGAGCAATGCCCCAAGCCCATCTACCTCGATTACGGCGGTACGTTCCATCAGGAAATGATGGAGCTTCTGGTGGCCTATACACAGGCCGGGGACCCGGAAGAACGCCTGCACCGGCTGCTGGACGAGCAGTTGCTGGCCCTGCCCGCGGCCAGCCGGCAGGATTATGTCCGGGAATTCCGTAAAAAGTACTGGCTGGGCTGGAAAATTGATTTTTACCGGCAACTGGGACGCAATGCTGAGATGAACGCCCTGGTCGACGCCAATTTAGAGATACCCGAATTCAGACAAATAAAATTGGACCAAACGATAGAAGCCGGCCGCTGGGATGCGGCGCTTGCGCTTGTTCAGGACGGTATTGCCATCGCCATCCGGCAAAATCACCCCGGTACGGTCGTGGAATGGAAAAAACAACTGCTGCGCATCGCTCAGCTCCGCGGCGACCGGGACCAAGTCCGTGCCCAGGCCCGGGAATTATTTCAAACGGATCGTTTTCGCCTGGAATATTTTAAAATCATTAAGAGCAGTTATCCGCCGGAAGAATGGTCCGCGGCGGCACGAGATATTTTTTCCGCCCTGGAAAAACGGGATGCCCCACCCGATTACCTGTTGCCGCTACTGGAGGAAGAACAAGACTGGCCTGGCATGTTCGGCTGTATCCGGAGGAATGCGCGGTTCGACATGCTGCTGCGGTACGAGCCTCTTATGCTGGAGCATTTCCCGCTGGAATCGGAAAAAATGTATGTCGGCTGGCTGCGCCAAACTGCCGAGCGGGCTTCGAACCGGGAGGAATACAAACGGGTGGTGGCGCTGTTGCAAAACCTGGCCCAAAAATACCCGGATGGAAAGGAAAATGCCGCCTCGCTGGTGGGGGAATTCCGCGAACGCTACAAGCGGCGGATGGCTATGCTGGAAGAAATGAATACCCTGAAATAACGGCCACTGTCAGTTCAATTTGAACGGCGCCACCATTTTAAATTCCGGGATACTCGCCTCGAACAAGGATTGATCGTCCAGGCGGGTCATCAGGTAGGTGCCCGACATTTTGCCGATTTCCGTGTCGAGATTGCAAAAGGACGAATATCCGTGTATTTCTCCCGGCCCCAGCACGGGTTGCAGGCCCACCACACCGTCGCCTTCCACCTCGCGCATGGTACCGTTGGAATCAACGATCACCCAGTGCCGGCGCAGCAGCTGGACGGTGTACGGGCTGCCGTTTTCGATCGTAATGTGGTAGCCGTAAATGAATTTCCCTTCCCGGGGGTTCGAGTGTGCCGCGAGGTATTCCGTTTCTACGCTAACGGTGATGTTGTTGGTGGTGAGCGTTTCCATCGTGGAAAAAATTACCTCGCAAAGGTGTGTAAAATGTACGGATCAGCGAAATTATTTAACGCTTTGGCCCCGCAAACAACAAAAAAGCCGAGACCGGACGTTTCCGGCTCGGCTTATACGAAATTACTAAACACGGGTAATCTTTGAGAGGGTTTATGAGGTTTAGAAGGTTTAGAAGGTTTAGAAGGTTTAGAGGGATTTGATGAATGACAGTACTTCCTTGTCGGTTTGGGGCTGGGGGGCGACGGGGAGGTTGGCATTTTGGCCCAGTTCCCAGGGTTTTTGCGCCAGCCAGTATTGGCCGCCGGTTTTGCTCACTATGACGATCTTTACCGGGTAGCCGACAGGCGCTTCGTCGAAACAAAAGGTAGATGTATTATCATCTCCTTTCATTTCGGCTACCGAGCGGATATTGTCGAACACCAGGAATGCGCGGGTGTTGAGCGCGCTGAACTGTTCGGGAAGCGTAACGCAAAACTGTGCCGTTTGTTCGACGATGGGCCGGGCACAATTGCTCCAGCCCAGTTGAGCGATGAGCTCGTAGCCGGTTTGCTGTATTCCGCCTCCGAGGGGCCACTCGGCCCAGAAGGCCGCCGAACCGGTTCCATTCCAGCCTGTGAGGTTGTTGGTGCCGTCGGTGGCGCCGGTGTACACCTCCATGCCGGATTGTACCGTCGGCGCCGGAACCTGCACTTTGATGTAGCGGCCCGGCAGCAACTGCAATGTTTTCCCCTGGCAGGTTGCCTGCACCTGCACGGCGCCCGCGCTTTCGAGCATTTGACCGCCAGGCGCGGCCACCGTTGGCAGGCGGCGGGCCATCAGGTCTCCTTTGCTTAGAACCGTTGTAACGGTGACTTTCAGGTCAGGGCAAGTGCTGCAAGGTACCGGCGTACCGGCGTCATCGGCAAACAAATTTTCCGTGTCTGCCAGAAACACCCGCACGCCGCTTGCAGTAGTGAGTGTTGTGTCCGGGATAGAGCCCCCGAAAGGAAATACCGTGTGGGTGGAAGGCCCCGGCGCCTGCTGGAACAACAGGCTCAGATCCTCCTGGGTAGGCGTGTAAGGAAGAAACTTCTCCACGTCCTTGCGACAACCCCACACTGTTGCCAGTGTGCTTAGTAACAGGTATAATAGTATTTTTTGCAAATGATTCATACTCATCTCATACAGGTTTGCGGAATTATAATGCGAAAAGTCCAAACCGTATCACTTCGGAGATACACCCTTTTTTTCGTCCGCTGCTTATTTACAAAAATTTAACGGTTTATGAGGGCTTATAAAAGGTTGACATCTAAAAATTTCATCAAGATAACGCAATGACGACTAATGACGCCCTTTAGTTGACATCCAGAATCTTTGTCAAACCGAACCGGATGCCGCCGATACCGTAAGATTGTTTAACCGGGTAGCCCGGCCTGGTTACCGGCTCCAGGATATGCCGGTAATAAGGTTCGGCAAAGACGCGGGTTTTTGGCCCCAGGTGGTAATACCACTGAACGCTACCCAGCAGGCTCAAACCGACACGGGGCTGGAATATGTCGAACTGGCGTTTGTCCGGGGTAAATCTGGCCGGTTTGCCGTTCAGGTCCAGCATACTGCCCCGTTTCCAGAACAGGATATTGACGGAACCACCCAGGTTCAGACTGATACCGGTAGGGCCGTTGCGCAGTTCCAGTGCTGCCTGTAGCGGGATATCGAGCAGGCCGAAACGGTTATAAGTTTTGACGTAGTTGGCGCCATATTCCACTTTTATGGTGTCCATAACTGTAATCCACTGTCCGTTG
The DNA here is from genome assembly GCA_023151335.1 of Thermoanaerobaculia bacterium. Taxonomy (GTDB): domain Bacteria; phylum Bacteroidota; class Bacteroidia; order Chitinophagales; family Saprospiraceae; genus M3007. The sequence continues at coordinate 3,137 of JAKLJF010000195.1, forward strand.
ACCCACTCCTGTTTGATCTCGACGGTGTATTTGATATAATTCGGGTCGATGTATTCAAATTTTTCGGTGAATTGATCATAGTGCAACCCCGTGCGAATCATAAAATTTTCGGCAAACAGGTAGGACGCCCGCACGCCGGCATTAAAGCCTATTTCCTGCCGTTCGGTTTGAAGCCGGTCGGCTATATAATCTCTGTACTCGGGATTGCCGCTATCGAGCGATTTCCGGACGAGGGAGGGCCCTGCATAAGCGTCGATCAGCCAGGCCTGGCGGTTGGCGTGAAAATCGTAGCATTTTTTGGCGGCTTTCTTTTTACTCACCCTCGGATGCGCCGAAGGCATTTCCGGTTCACGCAGCCGGATTTCGAGCGCCGCCAGAGGGTGCGGCAGCGGGTTCAGTGCGTTGTTTTGGATGAGTAAGTCTGACGGTGCGGCGGCAGTCGCCGGGTGGGTTTTCCCGGGCGATTCCGGCTGGTAGTTTGCGGCGGCGGATACCACGGTGGTCGTGGCGGTTTCAGGAAGACGGATGGTGGCGGCCGGCGTTTGCGCGTATTTGCCGGCGCCTTTATTTATGGACTGCGTCGTAGTTTTCGGTTTTCCCGGAGCGAAAGCGGGGGCAAGGGCGGGTTTGGTCGTTATGGGCTGTTGTGCCTGTTCATTTGCCGGGGCAGCCGGGATTGCTGCCTGCGGGATCGCAGGTTTCGCCGGCTGAATGGCCCGCGCGGGTTGCCCGGTTGCCGGGGCCGTTTCCGTATGGGTAAAGGGGCGGCTCCAAACCGTCCAGATACCGGCGCCGGCCAGCCCGGCGGCCAGAAACCACAGGAAAAACCGGCGTTTGCGGCGGCGCAGCGCGCGCTCCACGTTGGGCCACACGAAGGGGGGGGGCGGCACTTCCACATCATGCAGGCGCCGGTTCAACAGATCATCGATGTTATTTATCGGGCGTTCCATTTTTTCACACTTCTATTTTAGGGCGTATTTGATGCAAAATTTCCAGTTGCTCGCACAGCCAGCGCCGGGCTTTGGTCAGTTGGGAGCGCGAGGTGCTTTCCTGAATATTCAGCATTTCCGCCACTTCGGCGTGCGAATACCCTTCGATCGCTACCAGGTTGAACACTACGCGGTAACCGTCGGGCAGGCGGCTGATCAAACGCAGCAGTTCGGCTTCCGACAGGTTTGATACAGCGTCCGGGTCGACCGGCGATTCCGGCAGGTGTTCATAGCCATTGGATTCGTGATCGAATCGTTGTCGCTGGTAGGCGCGCAGGGCGGTATTCACCATGATCCGGCGCACCCAACCTTCAAAGGAGCCCTGAAACTGGAACTGGTCCAGTTTCGTGAATACTTTGACAAAACCTTCCTGCAGGATATCCGCCGCATCCGACGTCGAGCGGGCATAGCGCAGGCATACCGCGTACATCTTGCCGGCAAACTGCTCGTACAATTGACGCTGGCATTGCGCGGACCCGCGCAGACAACCCCGGATAAGTTCTTGTTCGCTCAAAAAAGTTCGGGCGGTTACAGATGATGGCTTGTGTCTGGCTTTCTGCGCGGGGGCGGAATTGTCCCGAAGGTACGCCTTCAGGAGATACGGGGCAACGTTTTTTTGCTGCCTGTTCGTTTATTTTTTGCAAAAAATGGCGGAACCCACTCGTGCATAACTGCTTAAAAATGCCCTTTCTACTGCACTTCCTTCGGATAACAAATAAAATACTTGGTCACTTCCTGGGTGTACAGCGGCACGTCCGAACACTCGTCGATGGGCAAAACCCGTCCGTCCTTGAACAGGATTTTGATCTGCTCCTGGGTGTCGTCGTAGGCGCGGTTGCTTTCACGGCCGTCGAAAACGAGGTGTTCCAGGCGGAACAGTTTCCGGTCGAGCAGGCCGGTGGAGAGATAAGATAACACAAAATCGCCGGATTCGCGCCAGGCCTTGATGGCCGCCGCGATATCCACGTCGTCGAGTTGGGAAAAATGGCCGAGTAATTCAGGAATATCGGGCTTTTCCGCCGAATCGCGGTATAAAAACCAGCGGAGATGCTTCGAGGCTTCCAGTTCCACGCCGTTCAGGGCCAGTTCGCGGGCCCGGCGCAACAGGTGGATGACCATGTGTTCGGCCGACACGTTGGTTTTGTGCAGATATACCTGCCAGTACATCAGGCGGCGCGCGATCAGGAATTTTTCGATGCTGTAAATGCCTTTTTCTTCCACTACCAGTTCGCCTTCGTGTACGGCCAGCATTTTGATGATCCGGTCGTAACCGATGACGCCTTCCGAGACACCGGTAAAAAAGCTGTCGCGGTTCAGGTAGTCCATCCGGTCCATGTCCAGTTGGCCGGAGACGAGCTGGTGCAGGAATTTTTTGGGGTACCGGTCGGCGAAAATATCAATGGCCAGCGTCAGGCTTCCCTTGAAATGGCGGTTGAGCGCTTCCATGAACAACAGCGACAGTTGCTCGTGGTGCAAATCGACGATGGTATGTTCCAGGGCGTGCGAATAGGGCCCGTGGCCGATGTCGTGCAGCAGGATAGCCACGCAGGCGGCCTCCGCTTCTTCATCCGATATTTCCGTTCCCTTACTGCGCAGCACTTCAATGGCCTGTTGCATCAGGTGCAGGGCGCCCAGGGCGTGATGGAAACGCGTATGCAGGGCGCCGGGATACACGTAATGCGCCAGGCCCACCTGCCGGATACGCCGCAGGCGCTGAAAATAAGGGTGGTCGGCCAGTTCGAGCAGCAGGCCGTGGGGCACGGAAACAAAACCGTAAACCGGATCGTTGAAAATCTTGAGTTTATTATTCATAGCATTCCTGCAAAGGTGCGAATTTGCAATACGGGTACGGTTTTGGAAGCATAATTTTTCTGTAACGCTGTTTAACAACTACCTTCGCCGATTATTAAAAATCAACTATGGACAAAATCAAAATACTCTGGGCCGACGACGAGATTGATATGCTCAAGCCCCATTTAATGTTTCTGCAAGCTAAAGGTTACGAGGTACTGACGGCTACCAACGGCCACGACGCCGTGGAAATTTACCTGGAACAAGCCAACGATATCGACGTTATTTTCCTCGACGAAAGCATGCCCGGCCTCACGGGCCTCGAAGCCCTGCCGAAAATCAAGGAGATCAACGCCCACGTCCCGGTGGTGATGATCACCAAAAACGAGGCGGAGCAGGTGATGGAGGAAGCCATCGGCTCCCAGATTTCCGACTACCTGATCAAGCCGGTCAATCCCAACCAGATCCTGCTGACCCTTAAAAAAATCATCGACAACAAACGCCTCGTGCGCGAAAAAACCGCCCTCGATTACCAGCAGGACTACCGCCAGATGTTCATGCAGATCACCGGGGGCCTGAACCACGAGGAATGGGTGGAAGCGTACCGCCGCATCGTCAACTGGGAACTGCGCCTCGACGCCAACCAGGCCGAGGTGGGCGACATTCTCTCCCAGCAAAAAGCGCAGGCCAACACCGAGTTCTGTAAATACGTGGTGAAAAATTACTTCGACTGGGTGGACAAAAACAAAGAGATCGGCCCCATCATGTCGCACTCGCTGCTGCGCAAACGGGTGTTTCCCCATATCGGACAAGGCGTCCCGACTGTGCTGGTGCTGCTCGACAACCTGCGCTACGACCAGTGGAAGGTCATCGAGCCGTTTATGAATGAAATGTTCCGGACGGAAAACGAAAGCTATTTTTTCAGCATCCTGCCCACGGCCACGCAGTACAGCCGAAACGCCATTTTTGCCGGCATGATGCCCGCCGATATCGAACTGGCTTTCCCTGACAAGTGGAAAAACGACATCGACGAGGGCGGAAAAAACCTCGCAGAGGATTTTTTCCTCGGCAAACAGATCGACCGCGTGTTCCGCAAAGGCATCAAATGGGATTATGTAAAAGTAACCAACGTGAACCACGGCAAGGAACTGAACGACAACATCCTGCACTACCTGAACAACGACCTGACGGTGATCGTGTACAACTTCATCGACATGCTCTCGCACGCCCGCACCGAAATGGAAGTGCTGAAGGAACTGGCCGGCGACGAACGCGCCTATCGCTCGCTCACCCGCTCCTGGTTTCTGCACAGCCCGCTGTGGACGGCCCTGCAACGCCTCGAAGGCCGCGACGTGCAGCTGTTCGTCACCACCGACCACGGCACCATTCGCGTACAATCGCCCTCCCGCGTGGTGGGCGACCGCGAAACCACCACCAACCTGCGTTACAAGGTGGGCCGCAACCTTCAGTTTGAAGCCAGGGACGTGCTTGCCGTGCGCGAACCCAAGCAGGCCGGGTTGCCCCGGCCCAACGTGAGTTCCACCTTTATTTTTGCCAAAGAGGATTATTTTTTCCTCTACCCGAACAACTACAATCAGTTCAACAACTACTACCGGAATACCTTCCAGCATGGGGGGATTTCGCTGGAGGAAATGATCTGTCCGGTGGTGCGGTTGAGGTCGAAGTGAGGTTGCTGGTTTTTGGCCTTTTACAGGGATATCCTGCTTTCCAGCATTTCCGTCGCCAATTTCCATTGCTGTTCGTAAGGCAACACTTCGACTTCGAAGCCGCGGTCGAGAATGTCTACGGAAACAGACCGCAATTTATCGAGAAGCGGTCGGGCGCGTTCGGTTATTTTGGGCAGATCGTATCCATACGCCGGGATTATCTCGAGTAACCGGATAAAACAATCCGTCCGGAAATGCTCGCTTGCCGGGTCGAGGTTGCGCTGCCGGTATTTTCGCAAGGCTTCTACCCGTTTGTCGAATTCATCCCATCTATTTTCTTGAAGCAAAAATAGCGTTTGAAGAATGAGTATGGGTATGTTGGCGCCTCGTTTGTCCTGGCTATAAAGGGGCAGGTCGTTGAGCCAGGCACTCAGACGAAAACGGGGAATCTCACCTTTTTCGCGAGGAGAGAGATCAATCTTGCCCAGCTTGGCCAAGTATAATAGATACCCTTGATATACCCGCCATGATTCCTGGTCCAAAGGCGAAATGACTGACAAGCGTTCGTGTTGCCAGGCAGATTTTGCAATTTGCCATGCCTCCGAATAATTACCGGCATAAAGGGCATTAATAGTAGCTAATTCGCGGTTTTTAAACCAAAGCGGCGAGCCTGTAATTATAAGTTCCAACCCTTGCCGAATGGTTATGCGCGCTTCTTCATGGCGCCCAAGCATTACCAGGCAAGCGGTTTTCTGGTGATTAAAA
>JAKLJF010000196.1 GCA_023151335.1 Thermoanaerobaculia bacterium
TCCCTTTATTCCGACAGGCAACCTGTACATTGAATTTGTGGCCGATGCCGACATACTCAAACAACAGGAATTACTGGAAAAATACGGACTGAGTATCGTGGAAGTGGTGGCACAGGGCGCTTACCGGGTCAGCGTGACGCACCTGTCGCCCAATCCGGTGAAATGCGCCGTGGAATTGCAAAAAAACAAACTGGTGCTGGTGGCGGAACCGGAATTCGCCACGCGGCCGGCGCCACGCGCGTTCTCGGCGCCTACCGGACGTTTTATCGGCACCCAGTGGCACCACGAAAATACCGGCCAGCCTATTCCGGTCATCGATGTGCCCAATTCCGTTTTTGCCGCCTCGCATTTCCGCCGCGGCGCCGACGCCAAAGTAAAAGAAGCCTGGAGTTTTTTGGGCAACCTGGGCAGCAGCAACCTGAAAATCGCCGTGATCGATACCGGTTTTGCTACCGATCATCCCCAGTTGCGCGGCGACGGCCTGAAAATCCGCAGCCCTTTTAACGCGGCTGCCCGCAATACCGACATTTCACCATTCATCCGATTCAGCGACGGCTCCTTCGGCGTGGTCAGTCATGGCACGTCCTGTGCCGCGGTGGCTGCCGGCGCCTGGGATGTGCAGGGAATTCTCGGCGCGGCGCCCAACGCCCGCCTGATCCTGATCAAACTGGACGTGCTCAGCGACGAAGCCATCAAAAACGCCTTTGAGCATGCCATGCTGAATGGGGCGGATGTCATATCCTGTAGCCTGGGTTACCCGAAACCGGTTCCATTATCCACTTATGTGACCAATTATATCCGCAAAGTGGCCCGCGAAGGCCGCGGCGGTCGCGGTATCCCGATGTTTTTTGCCGCCGGCAATGCCAACCCCGCCTCCAACAATATGCCCCGCGCGGTGAGCGATTTTGCCGCACATCCCGACGGGATATGCGTAACGGCTTCCAACAGCCTCGACCTGCGCGCCAGCTATTCCTTTTATGGTCCCACGGCTTTCCTTTGCGCCCCTACGAACGGCGACGCGGGCGTAGGCATCACCACCGCTACCTGCGATCTGGGATCCGACGGGCGCTCCGTGGTGCTGGGCTATACCAGCGGATTTGGCGGCACTTCCAGTTCCGCACCGCTGGCAGCCGGTATTTGCACCCTGATGCTGACGGCCAATCCTGACCTTACGGTAACCGACATTAAAAACATCCTGCGGCAATCGGTAGATAAAATCGGCCCTGCCGGTACTTATAATGCCCAGGGACATTCCATTTACTACGGCTACGGCCGTATCAATGCCCTGCGGGCCGTACAAATGGCCGCTTCGTTTACCGGCGGCGCCACCACCGGAGCGGGGAGCGGCGGTACCACCGGCGGCACGGGTACAGTCACGCCGCCTGTCGCCGCTGCCTTGCGCGGTCGCGTTACCTCGCCCACCTTGAATGTGCGCAGCGGCCCATCGACCGGCCACGGCAAGGTGGCCATGTTGCGACAGGGCGACGTGGTCAACCTCTTGGAACGTATTGGCACCTGGTGGCGTATCGGCAGCGGACAGTACGTGAGCGGCGATTATATTGCCGTTTTGACTTCCACCCGCAAGGGCAAAGTCGTTTCTTCCACGCTCAATGTGCGCAACGGCCCATCAACTGCCAACCCCAGGGTGGCTACCCTGCGCCTGGGCGACATGGTAAATATCCTGGAAAAAACGGCCGATGGTTGGATCCGGATCGCTGACCGCCAGTGGGTGGCCGGTTGGTACATCAGGGAAGTATAAAACAAAACGGGGCGCACTTTACAGCGGCCCCGGTGGTAGTGTGTCCAATTTTGGTTTCCACAAACCAAATTTTTTTACCAGCTCCACAGGTCGTGTTCGCGGTTAAACAGGGCATCGTCGATATTAGCCGCCTGATGCAACACATCTACGCCGGTCAGATAGTCCTGAAGCCGGCGGTCGTACACATTGTTTTCTTTATAAACAGTGGAAGCGAAATACCGCATCTCGAACAGATCTTCCCAGGTGATGGTGGCCGACAGGTTATCGCCCGGGGTATACGCTTTCTGACGGGCCAGGAAGGGCCGGGCGCTGGGATAATGCACCCAGAACAGCGGCCGTTCGTAGAGGAAATCGCCCTCGCCGTTGGTGATGTTGATCAGTGGGGCAATGCCCAAAATACGGAACCGCAGCGTAGCGGTGCGGGTATCGAAAAACCAGGCTTCTTTCAGCCGGAACCGTTTTACGTCGGCCCAGTTGATGGCATTCCGCACGATTTTGACCGTCTCTTCGTAGGTGACCGGATCCACCGTAATGATCGTATCGGTATTGAAGAGCGTTTTTAACAGGACCCCGGCGTCGAGGGGCTGGGTAAAGCGGTCGTCGGCCGCGTCGTACACCGTGAGGTCGCCCGCGAGTGCGGCCTGGCCCAATATATGTGCCAGGGGCGCCTGCGGGTAGGAGAAAGGCAGGTTCATTTTTTCGCGGATGTCGATGACCCGCCACAGGCGCTTTTCCCACAAAATGTCGCTTTCGCGCACCGGCGGGTATTTCAGCACCTGGTGTTGGTCAATCACCTCGCGGTGGGTAAAATCGTCGAGCGGCAGGCCCGACGGATCAAGCGGCGTCGCTTCGACGGGTTCCGGATCTGGCGTCTGAGCGACGGCCATTCCGCCCGGGAGCAGCAGGAAGCACAGGCAACCCCACAGAAGGGGCGCCGGCATGAAAAGCAGGAGTTTCATGTCAGAGGTTGTGTTTAGTAATCTCGTGAATTAAAATAAAATACCGTGTCGAGGGATCGGAAATGGGAAGGATAGTTTGGCAAATAATCATTGCCAATCAATAAGGAAAGGATTCAAAAATTCCCGGGAAAAAATGGTTCACACTACAAACGGGAACAAAACGGGCGGGTTGGCCAATGTATTTTAAGGTTAAAAAATTTAACAGTTGCCTGCTGAGTTCAGGCAAAATCATCCAGATTTTCTTCTGCCCGTACGACGCCCTCCACCGGTGCCTCGTTCCACTGGTACATCCGGCACCAGGGGCAATCGTCTTTACCGCAGCCGGGACTGAAACGGGCCTCCCGGATATTGGCCCATGTTTCACGGATGAGGTTTTCCACAAATTGCAGGTCTTCGCCGCTGAAACTGACTTCGGTTATGGGGAAGGCGCCCCGTTTGTCGGGTTCCAGCCAGGAGATGGCGGTTTTGCCCACCGGCTCGGGATAGATGTTGGCTTTTTCGAGCAGAATTTTATAAAATGCCAGTTGCCGCCAATAGTCGCCGCCGTAGGGTTGTTTGTCGTCGGGCGGGGCGGTTTTGTTGGGGGCAGGCGTGCCGGTTTTGTAGTCGACGATGCGCAGGGCGCCGTTGTCGAGCCATTCGATTTTGTCGAGCACGCCGGCGATGGGCACGCCGTCCACTTCGACACGGTCGATGCGGCGCTCCACGATGGCGCGTTTGCGCCAGTAGGGCACCTGTTCCACGTGAATACGACGCAGGTAATCTTTGCCAAGGGTCAGGCGTTGCGTGAAGTTGTGTTCTGAAAAATAACCGCGTTGCCGTTCCATTTCGCCGGCAAACATCCGGACAAGCGTTTCTGCCGGGGGAAACCGCAGTTTTTTATCGCTTTTCATTTTCAGCAAAAACTGCTGCAGCGCGCCGTGCATGGCCACGCCAAATGCCGCGGCTTCGCTCATGGCGCCGGGTATTTTCAGGAAATCTTCATAATAAAACGCCAGCGGGCAGCGCAGGTAGCGGTTCAGGGCTGTGACGCTCAGGGTAAAGTTGCGCAGCAGTGCATCGAAGGCTGCGGGCTCGGGAAGGGTAACTACCGGCGGCTCGGGTTCGAGCAGGAGCAGGGTCTGGGTTTCGAGCAGGGCGGCCCGCGGTACGACCACTGTGTCGCGGGGCAGGCCTGTTTCTTCAACGAACATGGACTGCACCATCGGTTTGCCGTCGTCGCCGGTGCCGGCGGAACTGATAACGAGGCGTTGTTTGGCGCGGGTCATGGCCACGTAGAAAAGCCGGCGCCGGGCTTCGAGGGCGTCTTCTTCGCCGGAAAGGGTTAGGGTAGGGGGAAGCGCAAAACGGCCCCGCCCGCCGCCGGAATTTTTTTCCCAGGCGTCGGCCACGCAGTCGAACATAAAAACGTGCTGAAATTCCAGCCCTTTGGCGCCGTGGGCGGTCAGGAGTTGCACGCCGGAGCCCGATTCGACGGGTTGCTGCAAGGGGAGCTGCAGGTTGTTGTCGTCCATGCTGTCGAGCAGGTCGAGCAGCCGGGCAAGGGTGGTACGGGGATGGCGGTTCACTTCGTTTTGCGCGAAGTCGTAAAGTGTGTACAGTGCTTGCAGGTGCCAGATCTTGTCGGGCTGCGCGAGCGCCCAGGTCAGTAGTCCTGTTTGGGAGAAAAGCCGTTCGAAGAGTTGGGGAAGCGGCAGGTTGTGCACCGCGGCAATCCATTGATCGAGGTATTTTGAAACGGCCTCGAATGCAGCGGGATTAGCCAAACCCGGTGTTTGCAAGTATGCAAAAGAGGTAATTAAATTTCGAAGTTTGAGCCCGGGAGCCTGGGACGAAGTTCCGGGGGCAGATTTTGGGGCATCGTACAGTGGGGCAGTCTGTTCCTGATGGCCGGTTGCTTTGGTTTGTACTGCCGCGACCATCCGGGCCAGGTCGCCGGGTGGAAGACCGAAAAAAGCGGCGTGCAGCAGCCGGAACAGGCGGTGCTCGCCGGAATAGGGGCGGACGGATTCTTCATGCAGGTAATGCAGCAGTTCGCGGAACTGTTGCACCACGGGCAGATCGAGGGCATTAACGGGGCGTTTGGTTTGGTAAGGGATGCGTTTTTTCCCCAGCAGCGCCATCAGTTTGACGGCTTGCCGGTGCCGGGCATAGATCACGGCAATCTCCTCCGGCGCCACGCCACTGTTAACCAGTTGTTCCATTTGCCCCACTATATCCGTCAACTCCTGCAGCCGGTTTTCATATATTCGCAGCTCCGGCGCGCCACCCGCGGTATTGACAGCACGCAACTTTTTCTCAATCGGCTCTTCCAGTTGTCGTACGGCGCGTAATTCATTGTGCTCAATTACTTTGCCGGCTGAATCGAGTATATCCTGCGTGGAACGGTAATTTTCCTCCAGCACCACGGTTTCGAGGCTGGGGCGGTATTGTCCGTGGAAGCGGCGCAGGTTTTCAAGCCGGGCGCCCTGGAACTCAAAAATACTCTGGTCGTCGTCGCCCACGACGAACACGTTGGGCGCTTCCCAGAAATGCAGGAGCAGTTGCAGCAGGCGGAACTGGGCGCCGTTGGTATCCTGAAACTCGTCGACCTGCACATAGAGAAAACGTTCCTGGTAAGTGCGCAGCAGGGCTTCGTTGCGTTCAAACTCACGCAGCACCCACAGGATCATGTCTTCATATTCGTAGCGGCCGGCGCGCTCCATAGCCGCAAGGTATTTGGGATACAGGTCGGCGGCGGCCTTCAGGCGGTTTAGCCGGTCGGTAACGTCCTCGATCTGAGCGGTTTTGGGGTCGCCTTTGCGGGCGTGTTTGGTGTTTCTCTGGTAAATAAAATCGGGGTTGGCCGGCAGACCGTCGATAAATTCGCTGGCTTTTTTGATCACATAACCCGGCGTCCAGCCTTCCTTTTTCATGTTGGCAAACAGGTCGCGCAAGTGGTTTTCGTACTGGTAAATGTCTTTTTTTCCTTCGCGCAGGGGGTGTTCGGGCGGAAGTTGGGCCAGCAGGCGGCGTACGATCTCGATGCGTTCCAGATCGGTGACCGGTTCGAGGCGGCCTTTGCCGAACAGTTCCATGTTCTCCTGGATGACCCGGTTGCAGAATCCGTGAAAAGTGCTGATGACCACGCGGTGGGCGTCGGGGCCGATCATGCCGAGCAGGCGCTCGCGCATGGCTGTGACGCCGGCGTCGGTAAAGGTGAGGCAGAGGATGTTTTGCGGGCGGGCGTCGGTTTCGAGCAGGATTTTGCCGATGCGGGCGGCGAGGATGTGGGTTTTGCCGGTGCCCGGGCCGGCTACCACCAGCACGGGGCCCTCCACCTGCTCTACCGCGCGGCGCTGGGCCGGGTTGAGGCGGTCGAGGAGGTCGCTAAATGCGGCGTTGCGTTGCTGGAGGGTGGACATGGTTTGGGTCGTGAAGACGGAGACAACAAAACTAAGACAATTCTCTCATGATCAAATATCTTCATAACCGGCAGGTTCACTCTTTCGAAGCGAATTCTGCTACGCGTCGATCCATTGGGCAATATTCCAAAATCCAATTTTCATGGGGTAAAAATAATTAAACAATTGACTGGCACAACTCCACCAGCACCCCATTACTCGACTTCGGGTGCAAAAACACCACCCACTTGTTGTCGGCCCCGCGTTTGGGTTCGCGGTTCAGTGGGATGAACCCTTCCGCTTCGAGGCGTTCGACCTCGGCGCGGATGTCGGCTACTTCGAAGGCGATGTGGTGGATGCCTTCGCCGCGTTTTTCGATGAATTTGGCGATCGGGCTTTCCGGGTCGGAGGCTTCCAGCAATTCGATTTTGCTTTCGCCGATGTGGAAAAAGGAAGTGGCGACTTTTTCGCTTTCCACGGTCTCAACTTTGTAATGCGCTGCGCCGAGTAGTTTGCGGAAAAGTTCGTTGCTGTCCGTCAGGCTGCGGACGGCGATGCCGATGTGGTCGATTTGTTTCATTGTTGTTTAATAAATATCCCTTTTTCCCCGGTAAATGCAATCAGCTCGGCCTTTGTTTCCTGCACTTTTTTCGGGTCGGTGTAGGTAAACTGGATACCGACCTGGTGGCCTTTTTTCTGGCGGTAGTACACGTCGTAGCCGGCGCCTTTCAGTTTGGCGATGAGTCGGTCGGCGTTGTTGCGGTCGCGCAGGGTGGCCACGATGAGTATACACTGGCGTTCTTCGAGCCGGGGCGGCGGAATGGTCGAGGGCGCTTCATTCTGACGGCGCAGCACTTCCACTTTTTTGGCCGCGGCCTCGTCCACTTCGTCGTTCAGGTCATCGGCTTCATTGTCCTGGGCAGGTTTTTTCCCGTCGGATGCGTCTTTTGCCTGGTTGCCCCGTTTGGCCAGATCGGTAATTTGGGAAAGCGGCGAGGTGGCCGGCGGGCTGTCCGGCGACTCTTGTTGATTTTCAACTATAGCGGGTTCCGGGCCGGCGGCTTTTTTGTGCTGCCACCACCAGATACCAAATGCGACGACGCAGACCAGCAGGCCGATAGCGATGCCGGTGCCCATTTGAGCGGACGAGGAGCGCGGCGCGTGATAGGGCTCACTGACAAATGCCGGCGGCGGCGGCAGGGGCGGAATAGCCGGCGTGGCGGGCGGTTTTACCGGCTCGGCCGTACCGGCGGCCCCGGCGGCAGCGCCGTTCGCGGCGGGGGGGGCTGCTGCTGCCGGCTTGGCATCGGCTACTTCGCGCGAGCGGGCAATAGGCGAAAACTGCAAGGGCGGCAACCCGTAGGATCCGGCGTGAAAATTGGTGGCGTCGGGCAGAAACTGAATTTTCTGCACATAATTTTTATACAAACGGCCAACACCGGGCAGGGTAACGATTTCGCGCTGGTTGAGTTGCGCCTGAATACGGCCCACGAATTGCTGGATAGCCTCCCGCGCTTCCTCCGCGGAAATATGATGCGTTGCCGCGATGTCGTCTGCCAGAATGCCGTCGTCGATCGTCAGATTTTCGTTAAAGGTGAGGGTTTTGGAAGGGGGCGTGATCGCGCCGCCCACGTAATCTACCCCCGCCGGGGCGCGTTGGGCGGTAAATCCGCCGAACGACGGGATGACGAGCGTATCGTGCAGAAAAAGTAATTTTTCAATATGTGCTGCAATATCGATTTGCATGACTGATCCGGTTTGAATGTCGGTGAAACGGGATGATCAGAAAATAGTTCGGTCGCGATTAAAACGGGGCAAAAATAAGGCTTTTAGCGCGGTTTTTGCAGTAAAAATTCGCCGTTTGCCGCGGTCATTTATTTACAATACAAAAAAAAGGCCAATATGTCATTCAGCCTTCGGGGAATACCCGGATAAATTGGTGTTCATTTAACAATAAGTCCGTAATTTTGAGCGCGACTAATGGGTAAATTCGTAAAATATGAGTGAGATCGAGAGCTTTTTCAAGTCTGCGTTCTCCGTCGATAATGTAATCTTTGGTTTCGATGGCAGCGAGTTGAAAGTGTTGTTGATTCAACGGGGCGCCGCGCCGTTTAAGGGGAAGTGGGCATTGCCGGGCGACCTGGTATACCCGAACGAAGACCTGGATACGGCTGCCGAGCGCGTGCTGGAACAACTTACCGGCTTGCGGGGTGTGTACCTGGAGCAGGTA
>JAKLJF010000197.1 GCA_023151335.1 Thermoanaerobaculia bacterium
TTATTCATGGTTTCCTGCGACCAACCTTTTTCGTCCCAGGTTTTATCGGCGAGTTGCACGACCCTTTGGAGTTTGAACGCCAGTAAGATTTTTTTCAGATCGGCCAGTTCTGCATCCGACAGGTTGTCGGCAAGTAGTTTCAGAATTTCGACCTGGGCATTGCTCAAGGTCTTTACAGTCGGGTTCATAGCCTTCAATTTTAATGCAAAAATAAGGATTTTTACCATCACAAATTTGTCCAAGTTTAGATTGAAAAACATTAATCCATAAAACCATGCTCCTCAAAGGCCATCGACCCGGCGGCCGCCCCTTTCTTTCGGAGGGCTACCAGGTGATAATACCCGTACGATGTTACGCAGAAAACATACGCGTTCCCGATCCTGTCCATCCTGTCCATCCTGTCTTTGTAAAAAAGACGCCGGAGGCGGCTTCCGCTCCGTGCCTCTGTGCCTCCGTGGTGAAAAAACGCCTCATCGCTACTTTGGGCCGCATCACCGGATATCCTCCGGCAATTTCACATGTTAAGTAACTAATAATGAATTCATTAGGAAATATTAGATTTCAATAAATATGTATTGTTTTTACAAAATGTTTTAAAATATGTCATAGCCGGGCGATATTTGTTGGAAGCGGATGCTTTACTTTCGCTTGTCAAAATGCAGGTATTGTTTATGGCAGAATCCACACCACAATTCAACGATCTATTACTATATACTACCCCCGACGGTGGCGTGGATGTAATTTATGAGGGCGAGACGTTTTGGTTAAGTCAGAAAAAGATGGGGGAGCTGTTTGGGGTAGATGTCCGTACTGTTAGTGAGCATCTTCAAAACATTTACAAAACCGGAGAATTGCAGGAGGAAGCAACTATCCGGAAATTCCGGATAATTCAAACGGAAGGTACTCGTTAAGTAAACCGGGAGATTGATTTCTATAACCTCGACGCCATCATTGCCGTCGGTTACCGCGTAAACAGCCGGCGGGCGACGCAATTCCGGATATGGGCCACGCAAACGCTGAAGGAGTTCATCCTTAAAGATTTTGTGCTCGACGATGAGCGTCTGAAGCAAGGCAAACGTTTTGGAAAGGATTACTTTGACAAACTGCTGGATTTGCGGAAACCGCATCGTTAGTATGTACCTGGACTACGCCGAAAATCAGGCAGCGCGCCAGAAATATATGACCATGAAAGACTGGATCGAAAAATTGGACGCTTTCCTGAAATTCAATGAGGTGAATCATCCTTCAGCCGCTACTTTTTCGGCAGGCACAGGAATTCCCAATTTCTCAGCAACCAACTTAAGCATCAGCGGGCGAACGTCTTCCGTTTCTTTTACCAGTTGATAGGGCAAACGAATGGCATAATACGTCTCCCCTTTGTGTTTCCAGGTGTCTTCTTTGCGCCAATTATCGTTGGTACAGATAAACACAATGACGACATTAAGATCGACACCGGAGAATTTTGACATAACGTATTGCGTGTCAATTTTGGAGAGCACCGCTTCGTCGGTAATGCTGGTTACGTACACCATTTTTTTGCCATTTCGGAAACAAAGTTACGGAAAACTATCTCATCTGCAAGTTTCCGGGCGGTAAAACCAGTTTTATGGAGTCCGGCCTCGCCAGGTTTTCAGGGAGTAACGGATACTCAAACAATTTTCTTTTTTCTTCAACCAGGCATTGCGAATAAGTGCCGGTAAATTGCACTAAATACCTTAGCTGTCGAAGTCTAAAAAATTGAGTCGTATAGCGCTGCTTCTCTCCCTGATTGGTCACTCCATACTTCCATATTTCATTGGATTTCAGAAACATACGGTTGGAAGGACAGTGTAGACATTCATAGTACCCGGAGCTGTTCGCAATAAGCGCATACTGCTCCGCCACATCGACTTTTCTCATCTGTTTATCCCGTTCCGCTTCCCTCTTTGGTCTTAGACGCCATTCCCCGTCTACCCATTCTACCACATCGGCCCATTTGAGAGTGGCCATGCAAACCAGTATAGCAAGGCCTGCAAGCAGGATAGAACGAATCAAAGGCGATTGCCGCTCAGGTTCAATTGCCGGTTCCTGAAACGAAGCAAAAATATGTTAAATACTCATTTTTTGAAATTTATTTTCATAAAATATACTAAAAATACATTTTTATTTATTCTCTCATGCAGCAACTTCAGATCGAACAAGGTATTCGCCTTAAAAATTTGATCAAGGCATTGAATCTCAAGCAGGAATCATTTGCCAAAAGCCTGGGGATGACGCAGCCCAACATCAGCCGTATGGTGAACGGGGAGACTAAGATATCGGTCGAAGTATTGAACCGTATAATAGATACGTATAAAAATGTAAATATGCACTGGCTGCTCACCGGCGACGGCCCTATGTTCCTGGATGGGCCGGAGGAGAAAAGCAGGCAGGTGGAAGAGCCGGCAGTGGGCTACACGACCGGCGGAAAGGGACGCCTGGAGGAGTTGGAAGAGCGGGTGGGACGGCTGGAGGAGGCGGTGCGGGGGTTGCAAGGGAAAAGGAAGGAAAAATAGTCAAAATTTAAATCAAATTGGTTTTTGCCTTTCCACCATGTAAAACAAAACAACCGATGGTTATGTTCACGGAACTGTGTCAATGTTAATGTCGAATATCAATTTTGGCTCTTTCGCCAAAAAGAATGTGAAGTTGGGAAGCGATTATTCCCCAGTTAGGATAAGCAATGGTCCATTTTTTAGTTGTTTCTCGGATGATTAGAAAGGTCAATTTGAACAGAGCGGTTTCAGAGGCAAAAGCGCCTTTGGTTTTGGTTACTTTACGGATTCTGCGGTTTAATCCTTCGATCAGATTAGTGGTATACATTACTTTTCTGATCGGCTGAGGATACTGGAAGAAGGTGCTAAGCCGCTCCCAGTTGTCGCGCCAGGATTTGATCACCGGCGGGTATTTTTGACCCCAAATAACCTCAAGGCTGTTCAATTCGCGCTCGGCCGAGGGGCGATCGGCGGCCCGGTACACTTTTTTCAAATCCCGCATAAATGCTCGCAGGTCTTTGTCCGAGACGAACTTGGCCGAGTGTCGGATTTGATGCACGATACATTGTTGCACCTCTGCTTTAGGGAAGACGGTACGAATCGCTTCTTCAAAACCTTTTAAACCATCAACACTGACGATCAATAAATCCTCTACTCCGCGACTATGCAGGTCGTCCAGGACAGAAAGCCAAAATTTAGAACCCTCATTTTCAGCCATATACATCCCAAGAACGTCTTTATGCCCACTAGGATTAATACCCAAAACCAAGTACAACATGCGAGATTCAACTCGCCCATTTTCAGCTCTAACACGAAAATGCATGGCATCTAAAAACGTAAAACAATATACCTCTTCCAAGGGCCGGCGCCGCCACGCCTCTACCAGCGGCAGCACTTTATCTGTCACTTGGCTGATGAATGCCGGCGAGGCTTCGATGCCGTATATCTGGTATAACTCGGCGGAAATATCTTCATATCCCATGCCTCTGGCGTACATCAAAATCACCTTGTTCTCCAAATCCTCCCCGATAAACACTTGGCGCTTTTCCACAATCTGCGGCTCAAAACTTCCCTCACGATCCCGGGGCGTTTCCAAGGCAAAACTTCCTCCACTTAAACTGCGAACCCCTTTGCTCATCCGACCGTTACGGCGATTTACCTGGCCTTCTGATTTTTCTTTAACCAAGTGGCTTTGTAACTCTGCATCTAAGGCCGCTTCTAAAAATTGTTTGACCAAAGGCGCCAACACCCCATCTGGGCCGCTTAATTGTTTGCCTGAAAGCAAATCTTTGACTGCTTCCTTTTTGAAATTTTCGAAATCAAATGCTTTTTCCATGTGCCAAAGTTAGTGATGACACAGTTCCGTAAACACTCTCTGTGAATCCTGTTGATTCTGTCCATTTTTATTTATCAAAATCTCCGATCGTATGTCAACATTTGTTCTGCATAGTCGCCGCGAATTCCTGAAACAATCCGCGCTGATCGGCGGCGGGCTGTTCCTGGGATTCGACCTTTTTTCCTCCAAAAAATTCAAAGCCGTTCAAACGAACGCCGGGCTGGAAAACAGTTATGATTTCAACGCTTACCTGGCGATCAACACCGATGGCACGGTCACCATTTTTTCGCCCAATCCGGAAGTCGGCCAGGGGGTAAAAACCTCGTTCCCGATGACGGTGGCCGAGGAACTGGACTTCGACTGGACCAAGGTTGTCGTCGTCCAGGCGCCGCTCGATACCAATAAATTCGAACGGCAGGTGGCGGGTGGCAGTCAGTCCACGCCGCACTCCTGGAAACGCCTGCGCCAGGCCGGCGCCACTGCGCGCCGCATGCTGATGGATGCAGCCGCGCAACGCTGGGGCGCCGATCCCGCTGCGCTGACTACGGAAAACGGGACAGTTAAACATCCCGACGGCCGGCAACTGAGCTACGGCGAACTGGCAGCCGACGCCGCCAAACTCACCCCCCCGAAGGACGTGCCGCTCAAAGACCCCAGGGATTTCAAACTCATCGGCACCTTTGTGCGCAACGTCGACAATCCGGATATCCTGACCGGAAAACCGCTGTACGGCCTCGACATTTACCGGGAAGGTATGCTGACGGCAGTGATCCAGCGCCCACCTGCCTTCGGCCAAAAACTCAAATCGTTCGACGCCTCGGCAGCCAAAACCATGCCCGGCATTGTAGACGTGGTGTCGTTTAAGAATAAGGTGGCGGTGGTAGGCAAATCTACCTGGGACGTTTTACAAGCCAGGAAAGCCGTTAAAATGGAATGGGAAAAGGATGGGGACGCCGCTTTGGAAAGCACCGGCGACCACGACCGTCTCTTCGTCGAACTTATGAACGGCAACCAGGCCGAGGTAAAACGCCGCGACGGCGATCCGGATGCCGCTTTTGCTGCCGCGGCGAAGATCGTGGAAGCGGAATACCAGTGCCCCTTTCTGTCGCACGCCCCGATGGAGCCCATGAATTTCTTTGCCGACGTACGCCCGGGAAAAGTGGAGTTGGCCGGCCCGGTGCAGGTGCCGCAATCGGCCCGCGACCAGGTGGCCAAACTGCTCGATATACCGGTGGAACAAATTTCTCTCGAACTGACCCGTATCGGTGGCGGCTTCGGCCGGCGTTTACGGCCCGATTTTGTGCTGGAAGCCGCCGAATTGTCGAGCCTCGTCAAAGCGCCCGTGAAAGTGATCTGGACCCGGGAAGATGATATGATGGGCGGCATCTACCGGCCGGCCGTGCGTTACCGGTTCCGGGCGGCCCTGGATAAAGCCGGCAATCTGACGGGCTATCAGCTGCGGGGTGTCGGTATCAATGCCGGCAACGCAACCCGGGAAAATAATTTTCCGAGCGGCGCCGTTCCGAATGTCCTGATCGAATCGGTCGAGCATAAATCACCCATCACCACCGGTCCCTGGCGGGCGCCCATTACCAACTTCCTGGCCGGCGCCGAGCAGTCGTTCCTCGATGAGGTGGCCGAGGCGGCCGGAAAAGATCCCGTGACCATGCGGCTGGAGTTGTTCAGAAAAGCAAAAGAAGCGCCTGTCGGCGAAAAACTGAACTACGACCCCGAGCGGTTTATCAAGGTCATCGAACTGGCGGCAGAAAAATCCGGCTGGTTCAACAAACGGAAAAAAGGCGTTCACCTGGGCTTCAGCGTGTATTACGCACACCTCTCGTATGTGGCGCAGGTAGCAGAAATTGTCATGACCAAACGTAAACCCGGACTGCGGAAGGTATATTGTGCCGTCGATTGCGGCATTGTGGTCAACCAAAGCGGCGCCCTGAATCAGGTGGTGGGCAGCATCGTCGACGGTCTGGGCCACGCCATGTACGGGCAGCTGACTTTCAGGGACGGCGCTACCCAGCAAAACAACTTTCACAGCTACCGTTTGATCCGGATGAATGAAATACCCGAGGTGGAAGTATATTTCGTGGACAACGGCATTGATCCCACCGGGCTTGGCGAGCCGGCCTTGCCCCCATTGAGTGGGGCAGTAGCCAATGCGTTGTACAAAGCAACAGGAAAACGGTTCCGCAAGCAGCCGTTCGTGGAGGAAAATGGGGGGATTTTAGAGCGGCTGCTGTGATGGTGGGGCTTAGAGGGTTTATAAAGTTTAGAAGGTTTAGAGAGCCGTGCTCTAGCCCTCTAAACCCTCTAAACCAACTACTTACTCCCCTTGGCCGCCGGCATATCCTTGCCGCGAACTTCGCCGGTAATTTCGAGGTGCGAGTCGGTCGGGTTAGTGTTGGCCGTGACTGTCACCTGTTTGCTTTGGCGGCCGGGTTTGCCTTTGGTATTGAATTCCACGGCAATCTCGCCGGTGCCGCCCGGAGCGATCGGCTGTTTCGGCCAGGTGGGTACGGTGCAGCCGCAGGAGCCCTTTGCATTGGAAATGATGAGCGGCTCACTGCCGGTATTTTTAAATTTGTAGATGTGTTTAACCACGGTCCCTTCGTCGGCAACGCCAAAATCGTGTACCGACTCATCAAATTTGATCGTGGTAAGCGGGCCGGTGGGCACAGGGGTGGAGTTCACGTTGGTGCCCGGAATGTTGCCATTGCCGGCACTGGAAACGGGGCTGACCCGGTCGCCGGTGCTCAGGGAAGCGGCGGCTTCATTGGCTTGTCCGTTTCCGGAAGCGAACCAGTTTTTAAATCCGCCGCCAAAAAGATTGGCGATGAGGAGGAGGGCCAGAACGGCCAGCAATCCGACTTGAATCTGCTTACTTCTTTCCATTGCTTATCAAATAATTGAATTAGAGGATGGATGGATACTGTTAGTAGTGCGGGAGGCGGCACAAAATTACGGTTTCCCGGAACGCGGGCCCTTCCCACACAATTTTGTTTGCATATAATTAACACAGCCCGTCAGGTATTTCGCCGCCAGGGTTTGATCACCAGGCGCAGGCTTTGGTCGTAGGTAAGGTAGTTCCAAACCCAATTGAGAAAAATAAAGAGTTTGTTTTTTAAGCCAAGAATGGAGAACAGGTGCACAAACAACCAGACAAACCAGGCAAAAGCCCCCTGAAAACGCCAGAACGGCAGGTCAACCACGGCCCGGTTGCGCCCGATGGTGGCCATCGACCCCAGGTCGCGGTAACGGAATGGCTCAAGGGTTTTCCCCTGTTGCAAACGCCGCAAATTTTCGGCCAGGCATTTGGCTTGTTGCAAGGCAACCTGCGCCACCTGCGGATGGCCGTTGGGCCAGGCTTCCTCGGTTTGCCAGGCAATATCGCCTATGGCAAATACATTTTCAAATCCCTCCACCTGGTTAAAGGCATTCACTTTCAGGCGATTGCCGCGCACCATACTGGTCGCAGGCAAACCGCCCAGCGTGTTGCCCGTAACGCCGGCGGCCCAGATCACCTTGTCGGCCCGGATGTTGGAACCGTCGTTGATCCGGACATTTTCGCCGTCATAATCGGTAACGACCTTATCCAGCCAAAGCTGCACCCCAAGTTCTTGCAGGAATTTTTCGGCCGCGGCAGACGCTTCGGGCGACATGGTATTCAACAGCCGGGGATCGCCATGTACCAGGTGAATATTGATCTCGTCGCGATTCAAGTCCAGGTAATCCTTGGGCACAATGTGGCGCTTCATTTCCGCCAGCGAACCAGCCACTTCCACCCCCGTCGGCCCGCCTCCTACAATGACAATATCGAGAAATCGCTGGCGCCGCTCAGCATTATCCGCCGTGACGGCTTTTTCATAGTCCTCGAAAATACTGTTTCTTAGAAAAAGAGCTTCGCTCACAGATTTCATCGGTATGGCGTGGGCGCGTACCCGTTCGTTGCCATACCAATTGGTGTCGGCGCCTATCGCCAATACCAGGTAATCATAGCGCAGATTACCGATCTCGCTTTCTATTTCATTGCGCTCCGGTACTACTGCCACGACTTTGGTGACCCGTACAAATACATTCTTATTTTTCTGAAACACTTTACGCAACGGGAACACGATGCTCGACGGCTCCAGACCGGCCATGGCCACCTGGTAGAACAGCGGCTGGAACTGGTGGTAATTGTTCTTATCGATCAGGACCACCTGGAAATCTGATTTGGCTAATTTACGCGCCAGGGTAAGTCCGCCAAAACCGCCCCCCACAATCACCACGCGTTTTTGTCCGGTATCAGGAATATTAAATTGCATGACAGGCGTTTTTTGAAATCCGCAATATGGTTTGAAGATTCGATTTTCAGACAAACCAAATTAAATTCTACCAATACAAACATTTGGCTTCGTTAATAGTTTTTTATTTTGATTAAAT
>JAKLJF010000198.1:0-3306 GCA_023151335.1 Thermoanaerobaculia bacterium
CCGACCAGGTTGCCATGTAGAGGAGTGCGCGGAGTTCCGGATCGGCGGCGCGGTTGATATGGGCTTTTGTGGCGAGGATTCCGCCGTGGTGTTGTTTGGGCGCCAGCCCGACGCCACGGACAACCGATTGGATTATAACCGGAAATTGTGAAAAGCGCATTACCTTCGTTCCTTGCAAGACCAAGGCGCCGAAACCAAAATCCGGAACACAACCTTTTCAACACTATCCTCACGGCCAATGAACACCAAACTGCGGGTACTCTCCGTCGTCTTCGATACGCCCATTGAACCCTGGGAATTGCGCGCTTTTCGCGGCGCCGTGGCCCGCAAGGCCGGCTGGGAACACGAACTGTTCCACAACCACAACAACGATACCGGTGGTTTTCACTACCGGCGCCCCCTCATTCAGTACAAACAGGACCACGGCAAACCCATGCTCGTATGTCTCAACGAAGGCATTGAAGAACTTCACCACTTCTTTTCGCAGCCCGACTGGACGCTCGATCTCAATGGTCGTACCACTCCCGTGCGTATCGCCCGCCTCGACGTGAAACAATTCACCCTGAATGTGTGGGAGAAGCCCTTCCGTTACCATATCCGCCACTGGATCGCCCTCAACGAAGAAAATTACGCCGTCTGGACCCGCCTCGAAGGCATGGTGGAACGCCTGGCCCTGCTCGAAAAGATACTGCTCAACCAGATCGTATCGCTGTTGCACCAACTCGGCTACCACCCCGAGCGTCCTGTGGAAGTAAAATTGCTTTCCCAAAAAGACGAACGCTGGATATCGTATAAAAGCGTGAAAATGCTCGCGTTTTCCCTCGAATTCAGCTGCAACGTGGCGCTGCCCGACAACCTGGGCATCGGCAAAGGCTGCAGCAGCGGCTGGGGTGTGGTGAAACGATTGAAACTGTCGGATGACACGGCAGGATAACGCCCCCCCCGCTGTTCGCCGTATTATTTCCCGCGCCCCTGCAATAAAACCAGCACGGTATAGAACATGATCTTAAAATCGAGGGCCAGCGACATGTTTTCGATGTACAGCAGATCGAAACGCAGCCGCTGCAGCATTTCAGCCACCGTGGAGGCATAACCGTATTTCACCTGGCCCCAGGATGTGATACCCGGACGAACCTTGAGCAAGTGCCGGTAATGGGGATTTTGCTGAATGATCTGGTCGATAAAATGCCGGCGTTCGGGGCGGGGGCCTACCAGGGACATGTCGCCGCGCAGCACATTCCAGAAGTTTGGTATCTCATCCAGGCGCCATTTGCGCATCAGGGCGCCCCAGGGGGTGCAGCGCGGGTCGTTTTCAGTGGACAACTGGGGGCCAGTATGTTCTGCATCCATGTACATGGAGCGAAATTTAAAAATCGTAAACGGTTTGCCGTGCAGGCCAAGCCTTTCCTGCCTGAAAATGACCGGCCCCGGCGACGACAGCCGGACGCGGATAGCGATATACAACAACAGCGGCGACAACAAAATCAGCACCACCGCGCTTACCGCCACGTCGAGCAGGCGTTTTACGGCCCTTTGCCACTTGGGCATGAGTTCCTGCCGGATCTCGATCAGCACGGCGCCGTACACGTGGTTCATTTTTACCGTACCCAGCAGGATATCGTACATGTCGGGGATGATCTTTACCAGCACCTGCTCCCCGAAGTCGAACAGGGTGTTGAGAATATCGCGCAGGCGGCTGTGTTCCGAGGTTTCGATGGCAATGATCACTTCTTCAATCTGATGCTCCCGGATAATGGCGGCCAGATCGTCGAGCGTTCCCAGTTTTTTTAAATACTGGCCCAGCAATTGATGTCCGCCGTTTGTATCGATATAGCCGATAAACTTGTTGCCCAGGCTCTTTTTTCTGCCGCTAATGTCGAGATACAGATCGAGGCCGTTTTGGTTGCCGCCCACCAGCAAGGTATTGAAAGACACCTTGCCCGCCTTCAGTCGCCGGCTGGCGCGTGTGAGCAATACCATACGGGAAGTGGCCGTCAGCAAAAAATGCAGGGAAAAAAGGGTAAAAAAGGATTGATAATACGTGTGGTAATCCCGCACCACGTCATCCAGTATCAGCGAAAAGAACAAAAACAGGACGCCCAGAAAAGAGAGGAAAAAAGTTCGGGTCAGCGTGGTAAGCCGGGAAAGCCGGTAGATATCGATATAATGGTCAAAAATGGCGTAGAGCAGCACCCAGCCGGTGGGGATAATGAGGGCGCCGAGAAAAAGTTTGGGGTCCTGCCATAAATCTGCGGGCAGTCCGGCGCCTTCGGCTTTCTTACGCATCAGAAAGAACAATAGCCAGGCCAGCATAGCCATGACGAAGTCGGCTACGCCGTAGATAAAGGTATCGCGTTGGCGAGTGTTGCGCGACAAAGCTGGTTTTTTTGTTTAGTGACTAAAGCAGGCGTTAAAAGTGTAGAACACGCAGGTTGTCCAGGAATACGGCGCCGGCATTTTGAGTGATATTTCCCTTGTCATCCCGCGGCAAATTTACACGAAAAAGCAAACGGTATTTTTCCTGGTCCAGCGCAAGCAGGAATTGGGTAAGGTTCAGGTAAATTTTGTTCCAGTTTTCGGAAGGAACAAACCGGTAAACCGCCGCTGACAATTCGTTGGAATTGCCTTCGGCGCCCAGCAGCCACAACTCAAAAGGAATATCATTTTTATAATGCATTTCCAGCCAAACGGGTTGGGCATTGGTCAGGGGCAGATCAAGCAGTTGTTCGGTCGCAACGTCGTTGACGGCATGGGCGGTATCCACTGATATCTTCACCGAACGGCCTTCAAAGGCGCCGTCGGTAGTCAGTTCGAAAGTACTGGCCGTATCGGTGTCGCGGTCTTCAAGCAGGATGGAGGTGCTGTTGAAAGCCGACCGTTCGACCGCCCAGGGGAAAATAACGGTGGCGGCATATTGGGTGGCGGGTTGCACCGTGGTCGTTTGTGCGGGGGTCAGCGTGGTTTCCAGTTCGTAACGCTCCATAAAAGGGTAAACGGAAGGCGTGCTTTGCAATCCGTTCTCCTTGACGCCCGGAAAGACCAGCACCTTGTTTTGTCCTTCGGCCAGTACCGGAATAGTGGCGGGCAGGGTGAATCCGCCCAGAAGCTGGTTATCGACGTAAACCCATCCGTCTGTAATTTTTTGCCAGCCGGCGCCGCCGGTGGCGTTCACTGTAAATGGCTCTACGCGCAGGTAGGCCGGGATTTGCTCCGCTTCGTCTTTGCAGGCAGCCAATGCAAGAAAAGGCGCCAACCAGAAAATTCGCAGGTTCATATTTGTCCGTTTTATCGCCGGCCGCGGCTTTT
>JAKLJF010000198.1:3316-8259 GCA_023151335.1 Thermoanaerobaculia bacterium
CGGGTCGGAGAAGCGCCCCCGGTTGTCCGGGTTTATTTGCCATATTTGGTCAAATCCGGCGCCACCCGGGCTTTATTTAGCCCGCATATACACTTCGATCGGCACGCCGGTGAAGTTGAAGTGTTTGCGCAGCTGGTTTTCCAGAAATTGTTTGTAGGAATCCCTTACCCAATTGGGATTGTTTACAAAAAAAGCAAAGGAAGGGAAATGCGTGGGCAATTGGGTCACATACTTGAATTTCGGGTACCGGCCTTTTACCGAAGGAGGCGGCGTTTCTTCAATAATCTGGAGCATCAGCTCGTTCAGTTCAGCCGTTTTGACCCGCCGGGTACGATTGGCATACACCTCCAGCGCCGTTTCCACCGCCTGGAAGATGCGTTGTTTTTCCAGCGCGGAAATAAACAGCACCGGCACGTCGTCGAACGGCGCAATCCGGCTTTTGATCGCCCTTTCAAAATCACGCGCCGTGTTGGTTTCTTTCTTCACCAAATCCCATTTGTTCACCAGGATCACCACTCCCTTGTGGCGTTTTTGCGCCAGGCGCAGGATATTCAGGTCCTGCGATTCGATGCCTTGGGTGGCATCCAGCACCAGCAGGCATACATCCGCTTCCTCCACGGCGCGGATAGCGCGCATGACGGAGTAAAACTCCAGGTCTTCTTCCACCTTCGCCTTCTTCCGGATGCCGGCCGTGTCGATGAGCATAAATTCTTTTCCAAACTTGTTGTAGCGGGAGTGGATCGGGTCGCGGGTGGTGCCCGCCACGGGAGTAACGATATTGCGTTCTTCGCCGAGCAGGGCATTGGTCAGGGAAGATTTACCGACATTCGGCCGGCCAACAATGGCCAGTTTGGGCACTTCGCTTTCTACCTCGGGTTCGTTGTGGATGTGTTCCACCACGGCGTCGAGCAGGTCGCCGGTACCGCTGCCGCTGATCGAGGCGACAAAAAACGTGTTTTCAAAACCCAGACCCCAAAATTCGTTGGCATCCAGCACGTTGCGATGGCTGTCCACCTTGTTCACCACCAGGAACACCGGTTTGTCGGAGCGGCGCAACAGTTTGGCCAGTTGTTCGTCGAGGTCGGTCACGCCGGTTTGGGCGTCGGTCATAAACAAAATGACGGCGGCTTCATCCATGGCGATACGGGCCTGGTCGCGGATGGCCGATTCGAATATATCGTTCGAGCCATGCACAAACCCGCCGGTATCCACCACGGTGAACCGTTTACCGTTCCATTCGCAAAAACCATATTTGCGGTCGCGTGTTACACCGGAAAAGTCATCCGTGATCGCATCGCGGGCGCCGACCAACCGGTTGTAAAGTGTAGATTTGCCGACATTAGGCCGGCCGACAATTGCAACTATATTTCCCATTTTTGAGCAGGCATTTTGGCAGGGGGAATGGTTTTATTACTTTTGCCCAAAACCAAACAGCGCCGCAAAGGTAGCGTTTTCCCGCCAGTTGATCTTTTCCCCTTTACTCACCATTCAAAGAGCCGCGATGGACAATATAATATATCGAGATCCAAACGTCACTATTTTTCAGAGTGCGTTGTTTCAAACCAACTCAACGGTGGTCAGAACCGACGATGTGGTGTTGGTCGTAGATCCGGCCTGGTTGCCGCAGGAAGTAGCCCAAATCAGGGAATACGTCGATTACATCAAAGGAAACCGTTCGGTTTTTTTGATTTTTACCCATTCCGACTACGACCACCTGATTGGATACCGGGCTTTCACGCCCGATAAAGTTTTCACTACCGAGGCATTGATCAACAACCCGCAGAAAGACGACATTATGGCTCAAATGGTCGGGTTCGACCAGCAATACTATATCCGCCGGTCTTATCCGCTGGAATACCCGGCAGCCGATTTTATGGTTTACCGGGACGGCGTCCAATACCGGCATGGCAATACGCGAATGGCATTTTACCTCACGCCCGGACATACTGCCGACAGCATGATGGTGGTCATCTGGCAATTAGGCTTGTGTATTGCCGGCGATTATTTATCGAATATTGAATTTCCGTTTATCTACCACAGCAGCGTGGCCTACGAACAAACGCTGGAAAAACTGCCGCAAATCCACGACCGCAACTGGTTCACCCGCCTGATACCGGGTCACGGCGATCCCGCGCTCAGCATAGCCGACTGGCTGCACCGGCGCACCGAAAGCCTGGCTTACATCTACGCGCTGCGGGAAAGTATCGCCACCAGCGTGCCATTCGATGCCGATTCGCTTTGGAGCCGCTACGAGTTCCCCAAAATTCAACTGAAATATCACGAAGACAACATCGCCCTCATGCGTCGGGAGTTCGAGCAGGGCCTCTGGAAATGGGACCCGGATTTCCCCTTTGAAAATTTCATCCAGGAACAGCCGGCACGCGCGGAGAAAGAGGAAGAGGAAGAATAAGGTAATTTGAAGTTCAAACTTCAAACGTTCAAACTACTCGGACATATCCATCGTATGGAACACGTTGAGCACGTCATCGTCTTCCTCGAGCCGGTCGATCAGTTTGATCACTTGTTCCACCTCGGAGTCGTTGAGTTTTTTGGTCATAGTCGGTATCCACTCCAATTGAGCGCTGGCGGGTTCGATACCCAGGTCTTCCAGGGCTTTCTGCATGGACCCGAAGTCTTTGAAATCGGTATACAACACCACTTCGTCGTCTTCCCGTTTCATGTCTTCCAGGCCGGCATCGATCAGTTCCAGTTCCAGTTCTTCCCAGTCGCGGCCTTCAGCCGCTAATTTGAACACCCCTTTGTGATTGAACATATAACTCACGCTTCCGGAAACACCCAGGGCGCCGCCCCCCCGGTCGAAGTGCATGCGGACGTTGGCCACGGTGCGGGTGGGATTGTCGGTAGCCGTTTCTACAAGGATGGCAACGCCATGCGGACCGTATCCTTCGTATACGATTTCCTGAAAGTTCTCCGCGTCTTTCCCCGCGGCCTTCTTGATGGCATTTTCCACATTGGTTTTGGGCATGTTGGCTGCCTTGGCGTTTTGCATCGCCATCCGGAGGCGCGGGTTATAATCCGGATTTGCCCCCCCGGATTTTACGGCAATGGCAATTTCGCGGCCAATCCGGGTAAATGTTTTGGCCATACCGGCCCAGCGCTTAAACTTACGTTCCTTGCGGAATTCAAAGGCGCGTCCCATGAAAATCTTTGTTTAGGTATTTAAGTTGGATTTGAAAAAGGCGCGCAAAAGTAGACAATTTCGTGCCAACAAAAAAAGTTGGCTCCGGGCAGAATTTGCTGAAACTCTGCCGCCAAACCCGCATCTTTGCCGTGTTTTTCACCGAAAATTTGTGCTCTCATGAAAAAAAGAATTATTAATAGCCTGATTATCATCCTCTTAACCCCGGGCTTTCATCTGTTTGGACAAAATGTTTTCATTTCCAAAAGTGTTTTAAAAACAGCCGATTGGGCCAATTTTGAATATAAAGATGTTTTAAAAAAAGCCATTGCCGGCAACGAGGAGGCGATTCAGCAATTGTTCAAATTTAATAATGCCGTGGACGGTGTGGAAGGTATTGAGCACAATGTAACCTGTCTCGAATTGATTCCCCTGGCTTCTGATTTAAAAGTTGCCAATGCCCTGGTATTCACGAAACCCAAACTTAAGCAAGTGGTGCTGAGCCGCATGATATTGGCCCAGGGCAAAACGCAGAAACCTGAGTTGAAAAAACCCATGGAATCCTGGGCGCCGAGAACCTGGGCCGTTTTGAACAACAAACCCTTGCCCTATGCTCCGCCAAGCGAACAGGAAATGGCTGAAAAACAGAAAAAATCGGCAGTAAGCGTAGCTAAGCCCGGCGAAGAGGTTTCTCCCTCCGCGATAATACCCGCCAACGGAAGCGCGGCTCCGTCAAAATCCGACGCAAAAAAGCAGTAATTAATATTCCAAATGGCTTTTCGGATTTACACCAAAACGGGCGACAAAGGCGAAACAGCCTTATTCGGGGGGCGCCGGGTTCCCAAAAGCCATCTGCGCGTAGAGGCGTATGGTACGGTAGACGAGTTAAATTCTTTTATCGGCTTGCTGCGCGATTCGACCGAAGATCGGGCCGTTGGCGATGTCCTCGGACAGATTCAACACCGCTTGTTCATATCCTGTCGCTGGAACAGGCGATGGACGAAATGGACAGCCGCTTGCCCGAATTGAAAAACTTTATCCTGCCCGGCGGGCACCCGCTCGTATCGCTTTGCCATATCTGCCGTACCGTGTGCCGGCGCGCAGAACGTATGGTGGTCGCTCTGCATTACCATGAACCCGTCGACGAACGGGTGCTTCAATACCTGAACCGACTTTCTGATTATTTTTTCATGCTGGCCCGCCAGCTGGCGCAGGATGCCGGCGTGGCGGAGGTAGTGTGGAACCCTCGGAATAAAAAATAAAAAACCAGCGATGAAGATGCCGCGACGCAGACGCCTGCCTCCCGGCTTTTGGCCGGTTCCCTTTCGCGGGGAAACTTTTTCGCTCATGCCACTGGGATGGGCGGTATTTGCAGCCATAATAGCCGGACTGGTGATGCCCCAGCAGTCGCCTTTTCCCTACCGCTTTGAGAAAGGCCATCCCTGGAGTTATCCTACCCTTAAAGCGCCTTTCGATTTCGAAGTATTGCACCCCGAAGCGCAAGTTCGCGATGAACTGGCCAGGGTGGAAGCGGAACACGCACCCTATTTTCTGATTCACCCCGAAACCGTCAGGCAGCAAAAAAGAAAACTGGAAACCCTGGTAAACGATCAAATCCGTATCAGCCGGAACGATACCCAGTACGAGGACCTGGTGCGCAACCCTGCCGCTTACCTTGGCTTTGGCCGGCAACTCCTGGATCAGATTTATAACCGCGGGATTGGCGACCCGGAATTGGACGAACTGCTGCAAACCGACCCCGCGGCGAACCTGTACCTGGTGGAAGGCAAAAATGAAAAGCGGG
>JAKLJF010000199.1 GCA_023151335.1 Thermoanaerobaculia bacterium
AGGCATTGCTGGTTCAGGAAGGAGATGAAGTTTTGGAAAACGCCTTGTTGGCAGTTTTGGAAAACCCTGCACAATGGAAAGATGTACTGCATCTTGATTCCATTATGACAATTATCACTCCAAATACACATACTCTTCCCGAAAATTTGAACCTGGGCACACTGCAAACTCTGTATTCCACGCTGTATCAGCATTGGCGTGAACACAGATACCATTCTATTCATGAAAATACCTCCAAACGCATCAATCACCTGCAAAGGCAAATTGCCCAGCTGAGATTGATAAACGGGAACCTAGATAAACAAAAAAATATTTTTGCCGATGAACTCAGCCTGATTACGAAGACCTTTCAACGCCAAAAGCGATTATACACGGATGGTATTATTTCAGAACAAGAATTCGAAAAATCTGAATCTGACTGGCTCCGGCAAAAACGGCAGTTGGAAGCCGTAGAGATTGGCATACTCCAAAATCAAATGCAAATACGGCAAATAGAAAGCCAAATCAACGATCTGCGCATAACTAAGTCGGAAACCCAGTTGGAAAGAGAACTACTCCTTATAGAGGACATCAAACGTATGCAAAGCGCAGTTGCAGAATGGAAACAAAGCCACTTGGTAACGGCGCCAATTTCTGGAACTGTTTCTTTTTCAACTATTCGGAGCGAAAAACAAAACTTTAACCCTGGCGACGAGATACTGGGGATTGTTCCAGCAAATTCTAACAAGGACTACGACAATGCCATTATAGGCTGGGCCAATCTGGATGGTATAAACATGGGTAAAATCCGGCCGGGAAATAAAGCATTGATTGAATTGGCTGCTTTTCCTGCGCAGCAATTCGGCCTGCTCGAAGGAAAAGTTGATTATATCTCCTCTTTGCCCAATACCGACAATCAATATCAGGTTCGTATCTCCTTGTCCAAAGGACTTGAGAGTTCCAGCGGCACTTCTTTGCCATTTCATCAGGAAATGATGGGTTACCTTCGTATTATTTCCGAGGATCGGAGATTGATAGAAAGATTGTTGGACATTTAGTATGTTGAGGGGCTTCTGCTGCAAGCGGAAAATTCACAACATACTAAATATCAACATCATTGCCCTTAACCCACCACCAAATTTTCCCGCCGCCGCTCTTTCGCCAGTTGGATATTCCGTTCGGAAAACTCCTCCAGCAGGGCTTCGTGCATAAAATCGAGCGTCTCGATATAGTGTTCGCCGGTAGTCCACCAGGCGAAATCGACCTTCATGTCATCGCGACTGAGCCCTGTGACCACCACGTCGACGCCGCGGTCGGCGAGGCGCCAGGGGCAACGTTGCGCCGCCGCTTCGGCGGCATTGCGCACGGAAGCAAGGTTAGTTTCGGCGACGAGCAGCAGGGTAATTTCGGCTAAAACCGGGACGCCGTTTTCAATATTCTCGATGGCGCCCTCGGTCATTTTGCTGTTGGGGATAATGATTTTTTTGCCGTGATCGGTGATTAAAATGGTGTTGAAAATCTGAATTTCGGTCACGGTGCCGAACTTGCCGTCTACCAGTAACAAATCGCCCACGCGGTAGGGCCGGAACAACAGTACGAGCACTCCGCTGGCGAAATTGCCGAGACTGCCCTGCAAGGCCAGACCCACGGCGAAAGCGAGGGCCGAGAAAATAGCGATAAAAGAAGTGGTTTCGATGCCCACCTGCGCGGCAACCATGAGCAGCAGCGCCACTTTTAAGCCGGCATCTACGAGCGAAGAGAGAAAAGGCCGCAGGCTGTCGTCCACCTGCCGCCGTTTCAGCATTTCCCGGAAAGACGCGGTAATGCGCCGGATCACCCAGAGGCCGATGACTAACAATAAAAGGGCGACCAGCACTTTGGGACCGTATTCCAGCAGCAGGTTGTAAAGTTGGTCGATGTACGTTTTTTGTTCCATGAACGTTTGTTTTGCGTTACTGGCCCTACGCGAGGGGCGTTTTGGCGAAATGCGGCGCAAAATCGGCAAAAAGCCGCTAACCTTGCGGGCTTTTTTTAGATGCTCACCCAATCATTATTTTATGTCAAAGTATCCGATCAATAAGAAAAACCTGTTTGCCCTGACCGTTTGGACAACCCTGCTGCTTATACTCGCCTGTACGCCCAAAACCGCCAATAAAATGGCCGATACCCCGCCGCCGGCTCAACCCACCCAGCCCGCGGCATGGGACACCCTCGGCAAACCCCAAATGGGAGCGGAAGAAGAACCGGAAGAATATCATTTCATGGACGAGGCCGTGGTGACGCCCGATGAAGGCGCCGGTACATTTTCCGACACTCTCAAGCCCTACAACGCCTCCCATACTTTCGAACACGACCTGATCCACACCAAACTCGAACTGTCGTTCGACTGGGAGAAAAAACGAGCCAATGGCAAAGCGACCCTCACGCTGAAACCCTGGTTTTATCCCACGGACAAACTTACCCTCGATGCCAAAAACTTCGATATCCACTACGTAGGGTTTGAAGGCGGTAAAGAACAGCTGAAATACGACTACAACAACGAACAGATCGTGATCCACCTGGGTAAAACGATGACCCGCAACGATGAATATAAAGTCGTCATCGACTATACCGCCAAACCCGACGAGCGCGAATCCATCGGCGGCAGCGCCGCCATCACCAGTGACAAGGGCCTGTATTTCATCAACGCCGACGGCGCCGACCCCGACAAACCCAAACAGATTTGGACCCAGGGTGAAACGGAAAGCAATTCCTGCTGGTTTCCCACGGTGGACAAACCCAACGAACGCTGCACGCAGGAAATGTACCTCACCGTGGATGATAAGTACAAAACCCTGTCGAACGGCGTACTGGTCTCTTCAAAGAAAAACCCCGACGGCACCCGCACCGACTACTATAAAATGGACAAACCCCACGCGCCCTATCTGTTTATGATGGCCATCGGCGAATATGCGGTGGTGAAAGACAAATGGCGCAACATCCCGGTGGAGTATTACGTGGAGCCCAAATTCGAACCCTATGCCCGCGATATTTTCCCGTACACCCCGGAAATGCTGGAGTTTTTTTCCACCAAACTCGGCTATACCTACCCTTGGCCCAAATACTCGCAGGTAGTGGTGCGCGATTACGTGAGCGGCGCCATGGAAAACACCACGGCAGTGATCTTCGGCGAGTTTATGCAAAAAGACAAACGCGGCCTGCTCGACGATCACCTGACCAATGAAAAAGTGGTGGCCCATGAAATGTTCCACCACTGGTTCGGCGACCTGGTGACCACCGAAAGCTGGGCCAATCTCACGCTGAACGAAGGTTTTGCCAACTATTCGGAGTATCTGTGGCTGGAACACAAATACGGCCGCGATGAAGCCGATTTTCACGAATTTACCGAGCGGCAGGGTTATGTCTATTCCGCTCTCGACGGTGGCCATCCCCTGATCCATTTCGGCTACGAAGATAAAGAGCACATGTTCGACGCCCATTCCTACAACAAGGGCGGCGCCATTCTGCACATGCTGCGTACGCAGGTGGGCGACGACGCTTTTTTTACAACCCTGAACCGCTATTTAAAGAAAAATGAATACACCGACGTGGAAGCGCACGAGTTGCGGCTGGCGTTCGAAGATGTCACCGGGCAGGACCTGAACTGGTTTTTCAACCAATGGTTCTTTGCCGCCGGGCATCCCAATCTTACTATTCGGTACGATTGGGACGAAGCGATGAAAAAAGCCACCGTCACGCTCGAGCAAACCCAGCAGGGAACCGAGGAAGTGCCGCACGTATACGATCTGCCACTCACGGTCGACATTTATGAAGCGCCCGGCAAAGTGCGCCGGGAAAAGATCCGGATGACCAAACGCAGCCAGACGTTTTCCTTCGATGCGCCCGTAAAACCCGCCCTCATCAATGTGGATGCCGAAAAAGCCCTGCTAGCGGTTAAAAACGACCAGCACAGCGAGGAAGAGTGGGCGTTTATGTACCGGAATGGCCCCAATTTCCTCGATCGCTGGGAAGCGTTCGATCATCTGCAGGCCTCTACCTCTCCAATGGCCAAACAAATCCTGCAGGAAGCGCTCCGGGACAAACATTGGTCGCTGCGCCAGTCCGCCCTCAACAAAGCCGACATGAGCGTGGCTGAAGTGCAGGCTATCGTCGCCAAAATGGCGGAAACGGATCCGGAACCCTCTGTGCGTGCGGCGGCTATCAGCGTATTGGGACAAACCAACGACAAAAAATATGTGCCCGTTTACGAAAAAGGCCTGACAGCCGAACAACCGTACAGCGTACTGGGCGCCGCCCTCGAGGCCCTGAGCAAAACAGACCCGGATGCCGCCGTGGCAGCCGCCAAAAACCTGGAAAACGACGACAACGAAGGTGTGGTGATGGCCCTGGCCAATTTGTACGGCGAAAATCCCTCCGCGACAAACCTCCCCTGGTTTCAGAAACACGCCGCAAAGATCGACAATATGGCCGCTTTCGGTTTCTACGACGCCTATGCCAGGTCGTTGATCAAATTGAACGACCAGGCGGCTTTCGACCAGGCAGTGAACGATTTTAAAACCATATCCCTCGATACCAAAGCGAGCCTCTGGCGGCGATTCGCCAATACCAAGGCTATCGCCGACCTGCGCAACCACTATCGCGAACAGGCAAATAAAGCCAAGGCCGACGAATTAACCGCTATCCTGGCCGAAATCCGGGAAAAAGAAACCGACCCGACGCTGAAACTGTATTACAGTATGTTTGAACAACCCTGAAGGAAACATTACCTGAAATGACTGGCCCGGGCGTACTTTTCCTTCCTCAAAGGTATGTCCGGGTCTTTGCGTTATAAAAACCATATATTAATCTTCAATCCATCCCAACAAAACCCTACCTTTGCGCCGCTCTAACCAAATTTTTCTAAAAAATGAGCGCGGGGTAATCTGTCGGGGCCAAACATTATGCTGCGGCCCTGTTAACTCCTCGCTCATCACTCATCATTCATCACTAAAGAAATATGGCGCGTGTAGAACTTGTGATGCCCAAGATGGGCGAAAGCATCATGGAAGCCACTATCCTGAAATGGCGTAAAAAGCCGGGCGACCGCGTGGAACTCGATGAGCCGGTGCTTGATATCGCCACGGACAAGGTGGACAGCGAGGTGCCCTCGCCGGTAGCCGGCGTGGTGGTGGAAATCCTGTTCCAGGAAAACGACGTGGTGCCGATCAATAAAACCATTGCGGTGATCGAAACCGAAGCCGCCAATGCCCAACCGGCCGCCTCCCCGGCCGTGAGCCAGCCGGCTGCGTCCAACGGCGCCCGTCCCGAACCGGCAGCCGCTGCCGCCGTGCCCTACGTACCCAGCCCGGCCACGGCCGAAGTGAGTAAATCCGGCGCCGGCGACCGGTTTTATTCCCCGCTGGTGCGCACCATTGCCAAACAGGAAGGTATTTCGCAGGCCGAACTCGACGCCCTGCCCGGCTCCGGTCTGGAAGGCCGCGTGACCAAAAAAGACATCCTGGCCTACGTATCGAACCGGGGCGTTGCTCCGGCCCAGCCCGCTGCTCCGGCAGTTCAGCCCGCTGCGCCTGCCGTACAAACACCCGCACCGGCCGCTACGGCTACTGCGCCCCTGCAATCGGTTTCCGGCGCCGTGGAAATCGTGGAAATGGACCGCATGCGCAAACTCATCGCCGATCACATGGTGATGAGCAAACACACCAGTCCGCACGTCACCTCCTTCGTGGAAGCCGACGTGACCGACATCGTCAACTGGCGCAACCGGGTGAAAGACGAATTCAAGAAAAAATACGGCGAAAACATCACCTTCACGCCCATATTTATCGAGGCCATTGCCCGCGCCATCCGCGACTTCCCGATGATCAATATTTCGGTGGAAGGCACGCGCATTATCGTCAAAAAAGACGTCAATATCGGTATGGCAGCGGCCCTGCCCAGCGGCAACCTGATCGTGCCGGTGGTCAAAAACGCCGATATGCTCAACCTGGCCGGCCTCACCAAACAGGTGAACGACCTGGCCGCGCGTGCGCGCCAAAACCAGCTGAAACCCGAAGAAATACAGGGCGGTACCTTTACCCTGACCAACGTCGGCACCTTCGGCAACGTGATGGGCACGCCGATCATCAACCAGCCGCAGGTGGCCATCATGGCCACGGGCGCCATCCGGAAAAAACCGGCCGTGCTGGAAACCGAATACGGCGACGTGATTGCCGTGCGGCAGATGATGTTCCTGTCCATGTCGTACGACCACCGCGTGGTCGACGGTATGCTGGGCGGTTCTTTCCTGCGCCGGGTAGCGGATTACCTGGAACAGTTTGATGTGAACCGGGCGATTTGACGAGAAAAGGCTATTGAATTCACACGAAGGCGCCCCTGTCTTCCCGGTGAAAAATTTGACTCGTTTTCATAAGGCGTAAGCAGTAAAATGTGGATGTTTGCTTCCGCAAATATTCTATGGATACCCCCCGCCTGAAATCACTCCTCCAGGGCTGGCCCTTGCCGGCGGTGATGCTCGTTTTACTGGTATTACGCACCGAATGGTTGCCTCAATGGGTGCTGTTCTCCCTGCTGCTGCTTTATTTTCCGTTCCTGATCCAAAAAAGTGTGGAACGGGCCCGTTCCTTCCGGCCGCCTACGACCAAGGTCTTTGCCATTTCTTTGATCGTAACCGCGGCTTTGCTGGCCCTGCACGCTGTATTGGGGTTGTTTGGCCGCACTTTTTTGCCGCCCGAGGCCTTTTACATTGTCCTGCTTTTTACCCTGCTCATCGATATTTCAGAGCATACGTTCCTGAAATTTTACCGGAACATGCACCCCGCGCTGGCCTTTGTCAGCACCTTCGCCGGCATTATTATTCTGGGCGCCGCCCTGCTGATGTTGCCGCACGCCACGCACCGGGGTATTTCCTTCATCGACGCTTTGTTTACTTCCACCAGCGCGGTATGCGTCACCGGCCTGGCCGTCCTGGACACGGGTAAGGATTTTACCTTTCTCGGTCAGATCATTATCCTGTTCCTGATTCAGGCGGGCGGCATCGGTATTCTAACCTTTACCAACCTCTTTGGCCTGTTGTTCCGGGGCGAAAAATCGTTCAGGGATATTATTTTCCTTACCGACCTGATCAGTTCGGGAAACCTGCGCACGACGTTCCGGAGTCTGGCTAAAATTGTGGGATTCGTTTTCGGGGTAGAGGCCATTGGCGTCCTGCTTATTTATCTGGCCTCGCCGAATACAGATTTATTTTTTGCGATTTTTCACTCGGTCTCCGCCTTTTGCAACGCGGGTTTTTCCACGCTCAGCAGCTCGTTGTACGATGAAGGTTTTCGCTTCAACTATGCCCTGCAGATTATCATTGCCTGGCTGATCATTACCGGCGGCATCGGGTACAACGTATTTTTTAATGTTTTTGCCGTAATAAAGTTTCGCTTGCGGCGATTGATCCATACCTATACCGATCTGATAGACAAGCCTGCCCGCCCCCTGGTGAAATGGGATATCAACACTACGCTGGTTTGGCGCACCACGCTGATCCTGCTGTTGGCCGGCTGGGTGGCGTTTTTTATTTTTGAATACCACAACACCCTGGCCGAGCACGGACTTTGGGGCAAACTCGTCACGGCCTTTTTCGGCTCGGTCACCCCGCGCACCGCGGGTTTCAACGCGGTGGACATGTCCGCCCTGCTCAATCCCACCGTCATGGCCTACCTCCTGCTGATGTGGATCGGCGCTTCGCCGGGGTCGACGGGTGGCGGGATCAAAACCACCACCTTTGCCATTGCCACCCTCAACCTCGTCAATCAGATCCGCGGGAAGGAACAGCTGGTGTTCAAATGGCAGACCATTTCGAATGCCGTGGTGTCGCGGGTAACCACCATTATCAGCCTCTCGCTCATCGCTATCGGTCTTTCTACAACGATCATTATTTCCATTCAGCCCGAACTGCCCGTCTTGTCCGTGGCTTTCGAGTGTTTTTCGGCTTATGCCACGGTCGGACTTTCCATTAATCTAACCCCAAAACTCTGCATGGCCAGCAAAACCGTGATCATCATCCTGATGTTTTTAGGGCGGGTCAGCTTTCTGACCTTTCTGATCGCTCTCGTTGCGACATTTAACAAGCAATCAAAAGCGGGCAGGATGATTTTCCCGGAGAATAATATCATTGTCAACTGAGGTTTGGATGGTTTGGATGGTTTAGAGGGGTTTAGATAGTTTAGAGGGGTTTAGATGGTTTAGATAGTTT
>JAKLJF010000019.1 GCA_023151335.1 Thermoanaerobaculia bacterium
CGAAGGGCTGCTCGACAAACTGGAAGATTCCAACCGCTCGCTGATCATTATGGTGCGCGAGCAGTGGCCAGTGCAGCGACTTTGCGGATTATTGCGCGCCCTGCTCGAAGATAAAGTGAGTATCCGCAACCTGTCGGAGATACTGGACGTATTACTGAGTATCGACGGCCCCCTGCCGGTAGACGATACAGAATACCTGGTCTATTTCCCGCCGGCCAGCCGGGACGTGACCATTCCGCCGGGTGTGGCGCCCGCTGCCTTCAATACCGACCAACTGGTTTCCCAAGTGAGAGCCGGTCTGAAATTCCCTATCGCTTTTCCGCACCTGCGCGACGGCCTGTTGCCCTGCTACAACATTGATCCGCCTTTGTTACGCGATTTGCGCGACGGATTTTTTCATCAGGGCGTCCCAACGCCCGGTTCGGCCTTTTATCAACTCCTGCTTGCTGTACGCGATGTTACCGATGCCGATTATCCAAAACCCGTACTTTTGGCGCCCACTTCCGTTCGTCCGGCCATTGCCCGTTTGCTGCGACCCTATTTTCCGCAAATGACGGTGCTGGGCGCCGAGGAGTTGCCGCCGTTTTTTATTCCGCAGGTGAAGAACACGGTGATATGAGTTTATGAGGGTTTATGAGGGTTTATGAGAGTTTATGAG
Source organism: Thermoanaerobaculia bacterium (assembly GCA_023151335.1). Taxonomy (GTDB): domain Bacteria; phylum Bacteroidota; class Bacteroidia; order Chitinophagales; family Saprospiraceae; genus M3007. Next base: position 659 of record JAKLJF010000019.1, read on the forward strand.
GGTTTATGAAGGTTTATAAAAACCCATAAACTCTCATAAACCCTCATAAACTCTCATAACTCTCATAAACTCTCATAAACCCTCATAAACTTCCCAAATAATATGGCTCGTAAACACAAACTCCGCAAGTTCGCCGAAATCCTTTCCTTCCCCAATGTGTATGAGTGTTACAACGTGCAAGAGCCCGTGCTCGTAGGGGTGGGTATGCAGGAAACGGACCTGAAGGGGCGTTGGAAAATGCAACATTTTCACAATGATCACCCCATTACCCTGGAACTGGCCTGTGGCGGCGGCGAATACACCGTGGCATTGGCGCGGCAGTTTCCCGGCCGGAATTTCATCGGCGTGGATGTGAAAGGGAACCGGATATGGAAAGGCGCCAAACAGGCGCTGGAAGAACGCATTGGCAATGCCGCTTTTCTGCGCACCCGAATCGAGATTATCGACCGGTTTTTTGCGCCGGGTGAGGTAGACGAGATCTGGATCACCTTCCCCGACCCGTTTCCGCGCCCCAGCAAGGAAAATCGCCGGCTGAGCTCCGCTTTTTTCCTGGAAAAATACCGCCTCATCCTGAAGCCCGGCGGCCTGGTGCACCTCAAACACGATGACCCGGATTTTTACCGGTTCACGCTCGACACCATCGCCGCCGACCCACGCTGCACCCTGCTATACCACGACGACGACATCTATGCCAAACCCCTGCCTTTCCCCGAACTTGCTATCCAAACCCTTTATGAAAAAATGCACCTGGAGGCCGGCAAGACGATCAAATACGTCCGGTTCTCGATTTGATCTTGTGCCGCCAAAACCCAAAACTGAAACTGTTTCGCCGCTTGTCAGAATTAACATTCACTTGCTGAAAATTTTACCGAATTGCGTACCTTTCGCCCCGTTTTTCAGGGGCATACCGTTTTTGCGTGACGTTTAAACACCCAAAAATGGCTAATTTTCGCTCCTCCTCATGGAAAGATTGTCGCGCGACGGCCTGACCGGAATTGCCGGAACAGTTTTTGCGGCATGCGACTATTCCCTCGTAATCTGTTGTGTAATACCGCCTTACCTGACCTTTCGGTTTGGTATGCCTGTATTGTTCATTTACGAAAAAATTACCATGTTGAGACACATTTTTACCGTTATCGCGCTGTTGCTGATGATTGGCGCCGCGGGGGCCCAGGGCAGAGACGACTTTTTCAGCCGGCTGGGTATAAAACCCGATGCCAAAAGAAAAGCGCTAAAAGAAAACTACTTCGTACGGCTTGGCTTCAACGCCGGCGGGGGCGTGTTAACCCATAATACCTTGTTCGAGGCGACCAATATGGCCGCCTTGTGGAAAGCCATCAGTTTCAGCCACGACCCGCCACAGTCCTATACGTGGGAAAATTTTGAAAACGATTACGATATCCGGAGCAGTTATTTCATGCCGCGGTATGGTCTGAACCTGTATTTCTCCACCCGGTATTTTCCCATGTTCATCAATGTGGAATTTATGTCGTCGGTGGCTACCTATCAAAAACCCATGCTCGGCATTACTTTCCTCGGCTTTGGACGCGATTTCCGGCCCTACGACAGCGACTTCTTCTTTTCTGTGCACGGCGGATTGAAATACGTGATCCGGGATTGGGGCTTTAACGGCCGGGAAATCTATACCAACAGCATCGGCAACAAAGATGCCCAGGACTACATCGAGACGTTCTATGATCCGAAAGACGAGATCAACAAACGTTCCGGCATGCTCCTCACCACCCGCGTGGGCATCGGACGGGTAGTTGGGGCCGCCGAGCGGGCAGCCATCGGTATCGAAGGCTATTATGAATTTGACCTGACCGACGAAACCAAAAGACAGGCCGGCGCGCGTATGCGAAATGGCGGCCTGAACGTTTATTTCAGATTCGACCTGGCACAGACTTCATTCTGATCTCTTATGCGCTACGTTCTGGTATGGATTGCGATTTCTCTTTCCGTGCTTTTGGCCTCCTGCCAAAATAAGGAAACCATTGTCCGGATTCACACCGAGCTGGGCGATATCCGGGTAAAATTGTACGACTCCACGCCCCTGCACCGCGACAATTTTCTCAAACTGGTACGGGAAGGGTTTTACGACAGCCTGCTTTTCCACCGGGTAATCCGCGATTTTATGATCCAGGGCGGCGATCCCGATTCCAAAAATGCGCCGGCCGGCACACTGCTTGGAAACGGCGGCCCCGGCTACGACCTGCCGGCCGAGATCAAAGCCCCGCACCTGCGCGGCGCCCTCGCTGCCGCCCGCCTGCCCGACCCCGTAAACCCCGGCCGGAAATCGAACGGCTCCCAGTTTTTCATCGTGCAGGGCCAAACGCAAACCGACGAAACGCTCAACCAATGGGAACAACGCCTGAACATCAAATACAGCCCGGAATGGCGCGAACAGTACAAGGTGAAAGGCGGTACCCCCCAGTTGGATGGCCAATACACGGTTTTCGGAGAAGTGGTGGAGGGCCTGGAAGTACTGGATAAAATCGCCGCCGTGCCGCGTGACGCAAATGACCGCCCGCTGGAAGATATCCGGATGACGATGAAGGTGGAGTGAAGTGGTTTATGAGGGTTTAGAGTGGTTTAGAGTGGTTTAGAGTGGTTTATGAGGGTTTAGAGTGGTTTAGAGTGGTTTAGAGTGGTTTAGAAAGTTTATAAGGTTTAGATAGTTTAACAAATCCACCCGATGGTACAAGAATTCAACGATTACCGCGCCCGCATGAACGAGCGTATCCTGGCGCACGACAACAAAGTGATCAAACGTTTCTGGAGCCTCGACAACCAGACCTACCAGGAAGGCGCACTCGACGTCAAAACCAAGGAGATGCTCGGCCTGGTAGCCTCCATGGTGCTGCGCTGCGACGACTGTATCAAATACCACCTCGGTAAGTGCTACGAACTGGGCGTCAGCACCGACCAGATCTTCGAAATTTTTGCCGTGGCCAACATGGTGGGCGGTTCCATTTGCATCCCGCATACCCGCCGGGCCGTAGAGTATTGGGACGCGTTGAATGAGTGATTTACGCCTGAAGGATTTTACGCAACACTCAACCCAAACAATGATTGAAATACGCCCGGCCGTTCCGGCAGATGCCGATGCTATCTGGCGCATCATTCAGCCCGTTATTGCTGCCGGCGACACCTACGTTTTCGACCCGGACAGCACGCGGGAAGACATGCTGGCCTATTGGTTTGCGCCGGATAAGCACACCTATGTTGCCCTGATCGGCGACGAAATTGCCGGCACTTTTATGATCAAGGCCAATCAGCCCGGACTCGGTTCGCACATCGCCAACGCCGGGTACATGACGGCGCCGGAAGCCCGCGGACAAGGTGTGGGCAAAACCATGTGCGCATTTTCCCTTTCAGCAGCCAAACGCCTCGGTTTTTATGCCATGCAGTTCAATATCGTCGTCAAAAGTAATGAAGGCGCGGTGCGCCTGTGGAAAAGTATGGGATTTGACATTATCGGGGAAATTCCGGAGGCATTCAATCACCGGCAACACGGCTTGACGAATGCCTATATTATGTATCGCAAACTGTGATATCCCGCTTTTAAATCAATAAAGATAGTTTAATTTTGTACCGCGTACCAATTGCCTGCCGGCGCCTGCCGATGCCTTGCAATGTTTAACCCGTTTGTATCAAAACCTGCTTTTATGAAAAAACAAGTATGCCTTATTGCCCTTTTGCCCTTAATTCAAACGGGATTCGGGCAAAAACTGCAAATTGATTTTCAATTCAACGGTAACATCGCTTTCCCCACCATCAACGACGAAACCTACGTCCGACCCCTTCCTGTCGATCTGAACTCGGCCTACACCGCCTATTACCTGATACCTGCCGACGTCGACCGCCAAACAGTGGCGCGCCCAGGCCTGGAAATGGGCGTTGGTTTAAAATGGAAACCGGAAAACAAGTGGCATTTCAATACCGGTTTCCGGCTGAACCTGATCCGGTATCGCATCGAACCGGAATACAGCATTCCCGACGTCGGTCCATACGCAGACATGATCGACAGCACCTACGGTAGTCTGCACAGCAATCCTTTTGGCACGCTCTACGGTGTCGACGTGTCAAGGCCCAATCCTTCGCCGGGCGTGGCGGGGCAAATATCCGACCCTGGCGTCAACGCGGCACTGGTATACGGCTCCGTACCGCTCCTGGTGGAATACCGGCTCAACAGGCTATTGTCCTTAAACGCCGGCATGGAGCTGTCAGCATTATTATCCGCCAGGCAATCTTATTATACGTTACAATGGCAGTATCCCGCGGCAACAGCAACGGAAAAACGCATTACCGATACGGACAAGTCCGGATTTTCCAACTTTCAGACAAATCTCCGGGCCGGCGTTGATTGCCGGCTAACGGAAAGCATTGCGCTGGAAGTTTCTTTTTCCCACGGATTGATGAATGTGTATAACAATAAGGACGAAACGGATAAAAACGGCGCTTTTAAATCCCGGATGCGCGCTGTTTCTCTCGGATTCACTTACCGGGTTAGGAATCGTTAAATAAAACGTTGCACCAAGCGCACAAACAGACTTAGCAAAATACTCGCACCTGGAAACGGCCTTTTAATACCCCTTTTTACTAAACAGAGTGTAAGTTGACAAACATGAAAAACTTTTTGTTTTAAAATTTGCGCGATCCCTTTGAAACAAATACCTTTGCCCATTATAAGACACCGAAATGGCGAATAACGACATACTTTCAAGGTTCGACATGGAACCGGGGAAAGGATTGGTTTGGGTGTCAAAACCAACCTCCGATGTCAGTGATGCCGAAGTCCTTGCCCTTGCCGAAGCCCGCAAATTCAAAGCGGACGCAGTTTATTTCCGGCGAATTGAAAATGAAAACCGCTCTGTACCACAGGTTTATATTTATGAGGGAGATTTTTCTGATAAAGACTTGGTTGAGACGCACAGAAACCTTTGGAGTAGCGGCGTAGTCCCTTTTTTCTACGTTATCACACCTTCTGAATTCAAGATTTTCAACTGCACAAAAGCAGTAGAAATATCTCGCAATGGCCTGACAGTTAGACCTTTGGATAAATTTCGATTGGCTGATGCAATTGAAAGGCAAAGGGTATGCGAAAAATTTTCAGCCAAACTTTTTGATAACGGCTCGTTCTGGGAAGAGCACCCGGAAATCCTTAATGTGGCAAATAGCCCTTACCAAAAATTGCTGGAAAGCCTTTTGAAAGCAAAGAAAAAACTGGAGCGCCGCCAACCTACCCTCAACCCGACAACGATCAACAAGCTTTTGATTATCGGCTTACTGGTTCGTTATCTGGAAGAAAAAAAAGATGAAGAAGGGCGGGCAATGGGACAAGGTTTGTATGAAAAATTCGAAGGATGTTCCAGATTTACCGATATTCTTCGGACCAATCAGATCATTGCATTTTTGACAGAACTCGACCGGAAGTTCAACGGCAAATTGTTCGACTTAAAAGATGCCGAAAAAAAGGAACTGGCGAATACCAACCTTGATTTTGCAGCAGCCATTTTCGACGCGAACCTCGATGCGCACACCGAACAATTTGTCTTGTGGGATTTGTATGCATTCAACCACCTGCCCATCGAACTCATCAGCGGCATCTACGAGGCGTTTTTGAAAAAGGAAGATAGTGACTCTAAAAAGAACAGGGGCGTAGTTTATACGCCACCTTTCCTTGTAAATGCGCTAATTGACGAATGTATGCCCCTCGACAAAGCGGAGGAGCTTTTTAAAAAAGAAGATTTCAAGGTGTTCGATCCCGCCTGCGGGTCGGGGATTTTTTTGGTCGCCGCACTCAAACGCATGGTACAATGGTGGGCAATCAACCGCTATAAAACGACGGGAAGAATCGAATATCCCGATATCCTAACCATCCAACGGATTACCAAAAACAACATTTTCGGGGCCGATATTGAGGAAGGCGCAACACTAATCAGTATTTTCAGTCTCTGCATTGCACTTTGCGACAAGCTTTCGCCGATGCAAATCTGGAACGAGCTGCGCTTTGAGGATTTGAGCGAAAACAATATTCACACCGCTGATTTTTTTAAGATTTACAATCAATTTCAGAAAGGGCATTTTGACTTGCTCATTGGTAACCCGCCCTTCAATCCCCCCGCACCCTTCAACAACAAGTCATATCTTAAGCACGTCAAGGACAACTACAAAGTTGAACCAAGCCACCCGCTGAACGACGACAATCTTGCTCTTTTCTTCTGGGACAGAGCCGTACATCTGCGGAAACCCGGTGGTATAATCTGTTTCATCCTGCCTTCCGGAGCTTGGCTTTACAACAACAACTCTCTTGAATACCGCCGGCACTTTTTGCAGCAATTCCAGGTTGGCAAAATCATTGACTTCACACACCTGAGCGACAGACTTTTTCATCGCAGTACCAATGTCGCCGTTTGCGCCACTATTGCGACTGATCGGACAGAAACCTTGCCTGCCGACCTGCTCCACATTGTGGTCAGACGAAGCAAAGTTGCCGAGGAACGTTTCCATTTTGAGCTGGACCACTACGATTTTCACAGGGTCAGCTACAAAACTGCGCTTGAAAGTCCTTTTGTATGGAAGGCAAACTTGCTGGGCGGGGGAAGGCTGCTGCGTTTGGTGAATTATCTGGGGAATTTGAGGAGCTTGGGTGAGTATTTGGAAGAAAAAAAAGGCGAACGTTGGGTTTGGGCAGAGGGATATATAATTGGCAAAGGCGATAAGCCAGCCGAATGGATTACGGGTAAAAATACTGTTGATACTGAATCATTTACCGAAAGAGGTATAGGTAAAATCAAGATTGAAGATGCCACTCTCTTCTATAGGAATGCTGGGGAAAACAAGGAAATTTTCAAACCGCCGCACATTCTCATAAAGGAAAACTTAGGGCAGGACTGCATCCCGATAGTGTTCTCGGAGGAATACCTTTGTTTTAAACATGAAATTATAGGAATTCATGCAAAACAAGAGGATTCCCAAACACTTAAGAAACTATATCAAAACCTGACAAAAAATGCTAAAACAAACCGTTTCTTTCTTATATCTGCCAGCACAAGGGCCGGAGTTTCAAGGTCAACATCAACTCTATTGAAAAATGATATTATGGGCCTGCCCTACCCCGAAAACCCCGACGACCTGCGATTGGGCTATAGCGAAACCATCGTCCAAAATGACGTTCTTGAATATTACATCAAGTCAAATGCAAGCAGTGAAAACTCCCCGCTCAGTCAACCCGTCTCCAGGACGAAATTGGAAGAATATGGTGAGGTTTTTTGCAACATACTCAATCCGATTTACGAGCAAAACGGACAAAAATGGTTTGTTCAGAGTTTCTATGAAGGCGATGCCGCCATTGCTTTTGCATTTTGTTATGGCATGCCGCGAATAGATGTCTTGCCCAATCTCTTTGAAGGCGGCTTGCAAAACATCGAAAACATGATTCAAAATAAAACCCACCGCAATATTCGGATTCACAGGGTTTTGCGTGAGTACCTTCATCTTGACGACTACGATGTGCTGCTTTTGATAAAGCCAAAATCGCTACGCTACTGGCTCAAATCAATCGCCCTGCGCGATGCCGATGAAACTTTTAACGACCTCAAACGAACCGGATTTTGACCATGCAAGATATTTCCCCACCCAACAACGTCCCTTTTCAAAATATCCTCAAAGGCTCGTCTTCGACCGGCTATGTGGAGAAATTGATTTTGTTTTTGGAGAAATATCTGCCCGATTTCGCAAAAGAAAGAAAGGTGAATGGAGATATGAGTGAAAACGACTTGACCGAACAACTTTATCTACATCTGACTCGAAAAGCAAAATTTAACCCGGAAATGATTGAGTATGACTACGTTTTTCAACCAGAAAAATCGCAAAAACAAAAAAAGCAGAAAGGACATCCCAAAAGAATGGACATTGCCGCACGATTGAATACTGCTGATGTAAACATGGAAGTCATTTACTGTATCGAAGCAAAAAAACTCCCAACCCCCGGAAGCAACAGGATGAAAGAATACGTCTCGGGTGAAGGCGGCGCTATCGAACGCTTTAAAAAAGAAGCGCACGGCTTAGACGATATAGGAAACTTACTTGAAAACAATGGCATCATCGCCTACATCACGGAAAATAGTTTTACTTATTGGCTCGATCAGGTCAATCAGTGGATTTCTGATCAAGGTTGGCTGGATTCGGAAAAACTTAAAGTAGAGTATTGGGCTTCGATTGGCAGATTGAGTTCCGAGCATCAAAGGGTTTCCGGCTGTGATTTGTACTTAAATCATTTTTGGGTTCAGATTTAGTACTTCTTTGCCTGTCAAGCAGGCCGGAGGAACGTTCGCAGCACATCAAATAACCGCCAATCCCGGCAATTTTATGAAATTTGTCGCTTTCAAACCTGGCTCGATATGTTTAAAATTCCCGCTGCGCTTACCCTGTTTCTGTTGCTCCTGTCCTGTGCCGGCCCGAAAGGGACGCAATCAGGGGCAGGCAAAACACCGTTTCTCTGGCAAAATGCCAACCTGTATTTCCTGCTGACCGACCGTTTTTACAACGGCGATCCGGCTAACGACGTCAACTTCGGCCGTACCGCCACACCGGCCAAACTGCGCGGCTTTATGGGCGGCGACATAAAAGGCATCACCCAAAAAATAGAAGAAGGGTATTTCGACCGGCTCGGCGTTACGGCCATCTGGTTCACTCCCGTCGTAGAGCAAATTCACGACAAGGTGGACGAAGGTACCGGCGCAACTTATGGTTTTCACGGCTACTGGGCCAAAGACTGGACCCGGCTCGACCCCAACTTCGGAACCGAAGCAGAGCTGGCTGAACTGGTGGACAAAGCCCACCAGCGCGGCATCCGCGTTGTATTTGACGTGGTGATCAACCACACCGGGCCAGCCACAGAGCAGGACCCTGTGTGGCCCTCCGAATGGGTACGCACCAGCCCGCAATGCACGTACAGAGGATATGAATCCACAATAGAATGTACGCTGGTCAAAAACCTGCCCGACATTAAAACGGAAAGCAACAGTCCGGTTGACTTGCCCCCGGCCTTGCTGGACAAATGGAAAAAAGAAGGCCGGCTCGAAAAGGAACTGGCCGAACTCGACGCTTTTTTCAAACGCACCGGTTACCCCCGCGCGCCGCGGTTTTACATCATCAAATGGCTGACCGACTACGTGCGCCGTCACGGCATCGACGGCTACCGCTGCGATACCGCCAAACACGTGGAAGAAAGCGTTTGGGCCGAATTGCTCAAAGAAGCCGAAAAAGCCTTTGCCGACTGGAAAAAAGCCCATCCCGATAAAGTGCTCGACAACAACCCCTTTTATATGGTCGGGGAAGTGTACGGATACAATATTTCGGGCGGTCACCTGTTCGATTTCGGCGACCGGAAGGTGGACTTTTTTAGCCAGGGATTCAATCATCTCATCAATTTCGAATTCAAAGGCGACGCGCAAAAAGCTTATGAGCCCATTTTTTCCAAATACTCCAGCCTGCTGAACAGTCAACTTGCCGGCAAGGGAGTGCTCAATTACATCAGCTCGCACGACGACGGCGGACCTTTCGACAAGGAACGGCAGAAACCTTTCGAAGCGGGAACCAAGTTATTGCTCTGCCCCGGCGCCGCGCAGACCTATTACGGCGACGAAACGGCGCGCCCGCTTATCATTCCCGGTACCGAGGGCGACGCTACCCTGCGCTCCTTTATGAATTGGGACGAACTGAACGGCAACAGTACCCGAAACGGCTATCGCGTAACAGAAGTGCTCGAGCACTGGCAAAAACTCGGGCGCTTCCGAAAGGCCCATCCGGCAGTGGGCGCCGGTGTTCACACCATGATTTCCGCTTCGCCCTATGTGTTTAAACGGGAGTACCGCTCCAAAAAATTTACCGATATAGTAGTAGCCGGACTGGATTTGGCCAAAGGCAAAAAAGAGATCAACGTACGGGGCGTTTTTGCCGACGGCACGACGCTGCAGGACTATTATTCCGGCCAAACGCTGACAGTATCCGGCGGCAAGGCCACGGTGAATTCCCCATTCGGAATTGTGCTGCTGGGAAAGTGAAGGCGGCATTTCACGGTCAGGGTAACGTTTACGAAACTTTTAAAAGTTTCGTAAACGTTAGTTACCCCTGTTCAACTTTGACGCTGTATGAATAGACCTATTCTTTTCCGCCAATTGTGTCTCTGAATTATTTACGACTTTCGCGCCGTCTGGTCCGCATTTTAGTATGCTGACCGGCAGGTAATCACACACCGTCCACCGTCCACCATGTTTTCAAGCAACACCTACCAATCCCGCCGCGACCGGCTCAAGAAAGACCTGAAATCGGGTCTGCTGCTCTTTTTGGGCAACCAGGAAGTAGGCATGAACTACGCCGGCAATACCTACCATTTCAGGCAAGACAGCAACTTCCTTTACTTTTTCGGCATCGATAAGCCGGGACTGGCCGCGGTGATCGATATCGACGCCAACCGGGAAATCCTTTTCGGCGACGAACTGAGCATGGAGGATATCGTATGGACAGGCGCCATGCCCACCCAGAAAGAACTGGCGGCCCGGGTAGGAATCCGGGAAGTTTTGCCCTTCCGGCGTTTACTGCCGTATGTCAAAAAAGCCAAAAAAGCCGGCCAACCCGTGCATTTTCTGCCCCCCTACCGGCACGACAATATGCTTTGGCTGAAAGAAGCCCTGAACATACCCGTGCCCAGGCAAAAAAATGCAGCCTCGGAAGCTTTTATCCGGGCTATTGTGGCGCAACGCGCGCACAAATCGGCGGAAGAGATCGCCGAAATGGAGCGTGCGGTGAACCTCTCTGGCGCCATGCACGTGGCTGCCATGAAAGCCGCCCGCGAGGGTATGGTGGAAGCCGAACTGGCAGGGCTGGTAGAGGGAATGGCCGTTGCCGGCGGCGGGCACCTGTCGTATGCCGTCATCCTCAGTGTGAACGGTCAGATATTACACAACCACTACCACGGCAATACGCTGCATAAAGGCCGGATGGTGCTCGGCGATTTTGGCGCCGAAACGGCCATGCACTACGCCGGCGATATTACCCGTACTTTTCCGGTGGCCTCCAAATTTACGACCAAACAACGGGAAATATACGAGATCGTGCTCGACGCCGAAGTCGGCGCCATTGCGTCGCTGCGTCCGGGCCTGACCTATAAATCGGTGCACCTTGCCGCGGCGCGCCGAATGGCCGAAGGCCTGAAAGCCCTCGGCCTGATGCAGGGCGACCTCGACGAGGCCGTGGCGCAGGGCGCGCACGCGCTCTTTTTCCCGCATGGCCTGGGGCACATGATCGGCCTGGACGTACACGATATGGAGGATCTGGGCGAAAACTTCGTGGGCTATTCCGCCGCTGTGCAACGCAGTGCACAGTTTGGCACCGCTTATCTGCGCCTGGCCCGCGAGTTGGAACCGGGTTTCGTGCTGACCGTTGAACCGGGTATTTATTTCATCCCGCAATTGATCGATCAATGGCGCCGGCAGAAAAAATTTATGCAATTCATCAATTATGCAGCATTGAAAAAATACCGCGATTTCGGTGGCATCCGCGTTGAGGATAACGTGCTGATCACGGAAACGGGACACCGCGTTTTGGGTGAGCCGATCCCGAAAACGGTGGAGGATGTGGAACGGCTCCGGTAGCCCGGGTTTTTATGCCGGCCCGGTCCCGGCCATTTATGGCCGAAAAAACAAGCCAAAATCAAATGGGAAATGAAGTGACCCGAATGCGCACAGCATCCAAAATATTTTGACGAAGAAAATATTTGTCTTTTTCCCGGCGAGCGCTTGTTCCCGCCGGAGAACCGGCAACCGGCGGGAACAACGTTAAGATTCAGGCCGCTGCCTTGGCTTTATTGAGCATACCCTGCAGGAAACCGCCAATGCCGCCGCCGGCGCCGCCCAGCACGCCACCACCCAATACGGAGCCCAGCAAACCGCCGGCTGTTTCGCCGCCCAATACGGCGCCGAGAATCGACCCAAGGCCAGGATCGCCCGTCGCGCTGGCCAGACCACCCAGAACGCCGCCACCCAACAGGCCCGACAGCGCGCCATCTTTAGGCGTTTGTTTCAGAAAAATACCGGCAAGGGCGCTGATAAGCGGCACCGCCCAGGTAGCTGAACCGGCGGGCAGAAATTTATTGACCAGAAAACCTGCAACGAGAGTAATTGCTGATGAAAGTAAGGTGTTTTTCATAACAGTGGTGATTCGTTTTGCGATGTAATAAATTACTGAATAATTATGCCGGTTCCGGCAAATGTAGCCAAATTTATATTAAACACAGAAATTAATGTTAACTGACTTTCAGGATGATATCAATCTCCCTCCTGACGGCCATTGAATCCACACTTGGCGTCCGCCTGGCCGATGCCAAACCGCTGGCCGGCGGCGATATCCATCGCGCCTGCCGCCTGGTAGCCACTGATGGCCGGGAATGGTTTGTAAAAACAAACACGGTTGCTCAAGCTGCTGCCATGTTTAAAACCGAAGCCCAGGGGCTGGCCCTGCTCGGCGCCTCCCGGTCGATCCGTACCCCCCGGATTTTCGGGCAAGGCTGCACCCCCGAAGGAGAGGCATACCTGGTGTTGGAATACATCGCACCGGGTTATAAGAACCGCTTGTTCTGGGAAAACTTCGGACGCGCATTGGCACACCTGCATGGCAATACCTCGGAGCGTTTCGGATTTGCCCACGACAATTTCATCGGATCATTACCCCAATCGAACACCCGGCACGACAGTTGGGCCGAATTTTACGCGGAAGAGCGCCTGTGGCCGCAAATGTTGCTGGCCCGCGAGCAGGGCTATTTCGACAAAAACGCCGAACAGCAACTCGACCGGCTGTGCCAGCAACTTGCCTGGCGCTGCCCGGAAGAACCGCCGGCCCTGACCCACGGCGACCTCTGGAGCGGCAATTTTTTGTGCGACACAGCCGGCCAGCCCGTGCTCATCGACCCCGCCGCGGCTTTTGCGCACCGGGAATTGGACCTGGCCATGAGCCGCCTGTTTGGCGGCTTCGACACGGCTTTTTACGCCGCTTACGAAGAAGCCTGGCCACTGGAACCGGGTTTCGATAATCGGGTGGAAATCTATCAGTTGTATTATTTGCTGGTTCATGTCAATTTGTTCGGCGGGGGATACGTGCAAAGTGTACAGCAGATTTTGAACCGTTTTGCATAAAAGAAATGTAATTTTCGCTGTTATACCACGGCCGCTTTGCCTTTGTTCATTACCAAATTTTCCGCTATGCGATTGAAAATCTGTACACTATTCCTGTTCCTGCCCCTGTTTCTTTCTGCCCAAAACACCTACAAACAACCGTCCGCCGACGTAACCAATATCGTGCTGGCTCCGCCTACGCCGATGTACGCCATCAGCCCTGCCAACGACGCCATACTGCTCGTCGATTACAATCCCAACCCCGGTATCGCCACCCTCGCCGAACCTTTTTTACCCCTGGCCGGCCTGCGCATCAACCCACGGCTCAATTGCCGCCAAAATACCACCGAATATACCGGCCTGACGGTGCGTTGGCTGGTGCTGGACGAAACCGTGAAAATCCAGCTGCCGGCAGAGGGCAAACTCGCCGGTATGCCCAAGTGGTCGCCCGACGGCCGGCAAATCGCTTTCGGGGTGAATAAAACCAACGGCGTCGAACTTTGGGTGGCCGAAGCATGGACCGGTAAATCGCGCCGGATCGGATCTTTTATGCTCAACGACGTACTCGGGCCGGCCTTTACCTGGCTCGACGACAGCGACCGCCTGCTCGTGCGTATGATCACCCCCTATCGCGGGCCGGCGCCCGATCCAGCCGCCATTCCTACCGGCCCAACCATCGACGAAACTACTACGGGTAAACTGGCTCAGGTGCGTACCTACCAGGACTTGCTGCAAAATCCAAACGATGAAATACTGTTTGAATATTTCGGCGCCAGCGTGCTGACCCTTGCACATAGCAGCACCGGTCGAACGCAGCAACTCAGTCAGCCGGGATTATACCTCGACGCTGAATGGTCGCCCGATGAAAAGTACCTGCTGGTGACCACCCTGCGCCGCCCTTTCTCCTACAACGTCCCCTTTGAGGATTTTTCACGTAAAACCGAAATATGGGATACCCGCGGACAAGTGGTGCGCACCCTGTCAGAATCTCCGGTGACCGACGATATTCCACGTCAGGGCGTGGAAAAGGGGCCGCGCCGTTTCCAATGGCAGGCCTTGCACCCGGCCCGCTTGTTGTGGGTGGAAGCACTGGACGGCGGCGACCCGACCAACAAAGCCGAATTTCGCGACAAAATCATGCTGCTCGACGCGCCATTTACCGGCGAGCCACGCGAATTGATGCTGGTCAAACACCGGTTCTCCGGCCTGCAATGGACAGCCGACAAAGACATAGCCCTGCTATCCGAATTTAATCGCGACCGCCGTTGGCGTACCACCTACCGGCTCGACCTGAACAACCCGGCCGCTAAAACCGTGCTGTTTGACCTGAGCGCAAACGACGCATATAACAATCCTGGCAGCCCGGTTTACAAAAAACTGCCTTCCGGCGACTGGGTAATCGCACAAGACGGCGATTGGGCCTGGTTTGATTGTCCTGGCGCCTCACCGGAAGGAGAGTTTCCGCGCCTGGATAAAATCAACCTCAAAACCGGCGAGAAAAAGACCGTATTTCGTTGCCCTCCAAATGTTTATGAAAAATTCGTGATGTTTACGGGAAAAGACGGCCAGCAAATCGTCACTTCTTATCAAAGCAAAACCGAGCCGCCGAATTTTTTTAAAGTGAATTTAAAAACCAATGAACGAAAGACGCTGACCGCGTTCAAAGATCCTGCGCCGCAACTGACGGGCATTGAAAAACGCCTGGTTAAATATACCCGGAAAGACGGGGTCCCTTTGTCCGGCACCCTCTATTTGCCGCCGGGATACAAGTCCGGCCAGCGTCTGCCCCTGTTCATTTGGGCCTATCCGCTCGAATACTCCGATGCCGCCACAGCCGGGCAGGTGCGCGGCTCCGAAAACACCTTTACCTTTTACCGCGGCGATTCGCCCCTGTTTTTTGCCACACAAGGCTATGCTGTGTTGATGAACGCCACGATGCCGGTGGTGGGCGACCCGGAAACGATGAACAACACTTTTATTGAACAAATCACCGCATCGGGTCGCGCGGCTATAGACTATCTCGACTCACTGGGCATCATCGACCGCCAGCGCGTGGGCGTGGGCGGACACTCCTACGGCGCTTTTATGACGGCAAACCTGTTGGCGCACTCCGACGATTATGCTTTTGGTATTGCCCGCTCCGGGGCTTACAACCGTTCCCTCACGCCCTTCGGTTTCCAAAGCGAACGCCGTTCCTTTTGGGAAGCCACCGACGTATACATGAACGTATCGCCATTCACTCATGCCGACAAGATCAAAAAGCCGCTGTTGCTTATTCACGGAGAGGCAGATAACAATTCCGGGACTTTTCCCATTCAATCAGAACGATTATTCCAGGCCATTAAAGGCAACGGCGGAACGGCACGCCTGGTTATGCTGCCTCACGAGAGCCACGGCTACCGCGCCCGCGAAAGCGTATTGCATACCCTGGCGGAAATGTTCGAATGGGCAAATAAATATGGTACAGTAAAAGAGAACAAACCTTAATGAGGTTGCTGGTTAGAAGGTTAGAGGGTTTCTGGCTAACACCCAACCAGAAACCCTCTAACCAGTAACCCTCTTCTAAGCCCGCACCACCACCACTTTTCCGCTTTGTACCTGTGTGCCTTTCCAAATTCGAAGGGTGTAGAATCCTTCATTCAGGTCATTTACCGCCACAACATAAATGCCGGCATTTAATTGTGCGAGGCTGCGCACGGCTTTCCCTTCCGCGTTGTAAAGCGTCACTTTATCCGCATTGAAAGGAAGTTCCAGGGTAAAATGCAGGCTTGCCGGGTTGGGATAATAAACAATTGGCCCAAGGGACTCCTGGTTGGGCTGTTCTTGTCCACCGGTCTCATTTTCCCGGTCTTCGAAACGGATGGCAGATTTGCCCTGGCAGTCCGGAACGGTGCTGTATTCAGTAATGAGCCGCACCAGCAGGTCGTTGAGTAGCTCTACTTTGTATTCATCGGTGGTAGGTTCCAGGTGTTTGCCGCCGATGCCGGAGTGGTCAGTGAGGAAAACGTAGGTGCCGTTGGTGGCCAGGCCGAAAAACTTCATCAGAAATTCGGTGTCTTTCTGGATGCCGCTGGCGCTCACCGGCACGATACGGATACCTTTTTTGGCGGCTTCACGGATGCTGTGTTGCAGGCTTTCCCGCACTTCGGGCGCCTGATGCGGACTGGCGTCGAGTACCAGGAAGCAAATGCGCGCCACCGCCTCCGGACTCCAGGGTTGCCGGTTGATGGCTTCCTCGAGGGCACTGTGCACAGCCTCGGGATAATCGCCGCCACCTCCTGCAGACTGTTTGCGGATATAGTCTACCGTTTTAGCGATATCATGGTTGAGGGCACTGCTTTTTACGATGTATTCGTCGCCTTTGTCGCGGTAAAAAACCGAGCCCATGCGCACCGCCAGGTCGGGGTTGGCGGTTTTTACCCGGCCGATCACGTCGAGCAGTTCTGTTTTCAGGTATTCCAGTTCGTCGCCCATGCTGCCCGTGGCATCCACGGCCCACACGATATCCACTTTATCGGAGTGTTTGCAGGCGCGTTGTATTTTATGACGGTTAAGCCCCTCTGAAAATGGCCTGGCTGTGCCCAGGTCATGTTTTTGGCCATCGACCCAAACCCGGAGCGAGAGGCGGCCGTTGTTTGCCTGGCCGGCAAGTCCGTTCCACAATTCGGCCCGGCCGAGGTTATCGGTGCGGGCTTCCCAAACGATAGCGTCTTTGGCATCCAGCAACTGCACGGCGGCATCGGTCACGGGCAATTCCTGTTCATTCTGCAGCAGCAGCGTATAGCGTTGTTTGGGGTAGAAACCGTACATTTTTTCATAAGCGTCGATCTCGCCATCGGTCTGTAAATCGAGCCAGTGGGTGTTCCAGTTGTGCAGGTCGTTCCATTCGCCGGCGGTGAGCAGGCCGGAACGGGGGGCGGGTTGCGCAGGGTGACCGGGAGTGGTTTTGCAGGGCGGGGCATCATCCGACATCGCCTCACGGAAAGCCATTTCTGCTTTACGTTCCATTAAAGGCGCATCTTTTGCCATGGCGGGCGCGGGGCTTTCGGGGCCGCTGGTTTTTCCGGAGGAAGCTGCGGGCATTACACGCCTGGGTTCCGGTGCCGGCTTGGACTTTGCCCCGGACAACCGTTTCGCGGCGCCTTCACCCGTCAATGTCATTCCCCCGGCAGTTATGTCGCGTTCTATCACAGGGACTTTAAAATCCGTAACGACCACTTCCTTCAAAAGACTGCCCGACTGGAGCGTAACATTCAGGGTAGTCTCTTTCCCGGCATTCAGGACGATATCGATAACACGTTTGGAGGCAAAACCGGTGTAGCTGAATTCGGCTTCATAATTCCCGGGCTCAAGTGGTATCCCGTAATTTCCTTCATAATTGGTAATAGCACCTCTGATGAATTTATCTCCTTTTGTGATTTTCACCGAGGCGCCGATGAGCGCTTCCCCGCTGTCATTGGTTACCTT
>JAKLJF010000001.1:0-32917 GCA_023151335.1 Thermoanaerobaculia bacterium
CGACATCAGTCGGCTTGCACCAGGTGGGTATTATCTTGTTTTCGAGTTGAGCGGAGTGACGCTTTCCAAGCAGTTTGTAAAACAGTAAAAGGAATTGGCGCAAGAGGTTAGCTTATTTTTTCATTCCATTTCTGTAATGAAGAGAAATATCCTTTAAATTTGTCCAGAAATTTTAAACATATTAAAGGAGTATGGAAAGACAATGCAATCGTTGTGGCTGGGAGCCCAAGGCAGATTGGATAAGTAAAGGGCTTGATTTTTTTGACACTTTAGATAGAAGAACCTTTTATTCCTGTAAATCCCCCCTATGCAAGTTAAAGGGAGTGTGGTTTTGTAACCATTGTTTGGCTGATCTTGTAGGAAAAAAACCAACGAGATACTATAGTCCTGAAAAATGCCCATATTGCAAGATTGGCGTCATGCATAACCACGGTGAATACCGCTAAATCATGGTTGAAATTCTTTCCAATATTCTCACAGGTATAATTGCCGACCTACTTCGAAATTTAATTACAGGCAAAACCAATCACTTTACTCGTTCAGAAATTGAACAAATTGTAAAAAAAACCATTCAAAACGATTTCTCAACTCAAGATAATCGTTTAGTTTCGGAAGCTTTGAAAGAAATTACTAACCGACTAGAAAGGTTAGAGGCCATTACAATCCGGGGCAATATTATTGAACTCAATAAAAATTTTCAACTGTCTGAAAGTCAAATTATACAAGAAATTAAATCCCATGAGGGTAATAGAAAAAACAATTTGATCCTTGATCCCGACATTTTTCATTACCTAACCAAGAAATAATAAAGGTCAGGCTCCCTTCTATTCTCTACTTCGATACCGCCTGCGAACAATACTGATTGATATATCTCCCACTGTTTTTTTTCTTCAAGGGGGTATTTTCCCGCATAATTTTTTATAGACCTGCTCCATGAACGCATAAGTATTATTTCCTCAGCACCTCCGCCACTGCAATCTTAAACCCTGTTATCACCGGCTCGGCCGAACAAAGGTCGTCCCCCTGGCACACCTCCATTTTTCGTCCCCGATAGACGTGCACTTCAGCCAGGTCAGGAAATATATGCCACACAACTGCCACTTTGGCTTTTCGATAATCCTGCATTTTTTTATGCACCAGGTTCATTTGATCCTTGCCGGATATCACTTCAATAACAAATTGCGGAACGATATTTTCGCCTTTGGCGCCTTTTAAAATCTGCTCATCGGTATAGTAAGCGATGTCAGGGCGGCGGTGATTGGTTCCGAAAAAAGCATCTCCTTCGGCGATCAGCTGCCCGGTAGTTTTTTGTGCAAATTTGAGCCGGTACAAAAAGTTGATGAGGTTGTTTTGAATGTAAAACTGGCTTTTATCCATCGTTCGAGGCGTTTTTTCCACCCGGCCGTCGACCCATTCATATTTAAAACGGTCTTCGCGGGAGAGGTACTTTTTTTGAAATTCCGCCCACGAAATTTGCCTGGCCGGCACGTTTGGTATGGATAAATTCTCCTGTATGGCTCTGGCTGTCATCGCAAGATAATTTTTGACAAAGATAAGAATTCGGCTTGAAGTTTTAATTTTGTCCCGGCTCTAATCCTGTACCGCAAGAAAAATACGCTTAATCGTCATCTCGATGAAAAATCATGCTACCCGTCATGTGGCGCTGCTCGCGCTGCTTTCCCTGTTTTTTTCTGCCAAAAATACCCTCCGCGCCCAGGACGTCATCCTTCAGGGCTTTTACTGGAACACCCATCCCGGCGACGTGACCAACACCACCACTGGCGGTATCTGGTGGGATACCCTTACCGCGGTGGCGCCCCAACTGGCCGCCGCGGGTTTTGATGCCGTGTGGACGCCCCCTCCGACAAAATCTTTCGCCGGCGTATGGGATATGGGCTACGGCACCTACGATTATTTCGACCTCGGCAGTATCTTCAGCAAAGGCACCACGCGCACCCGTCACGGCAGCCGCGCCGAACTCGACGCCATGATCAGCGCCCTGCATTCCAACGGCATCAAGGTGATGGCCGACGTGGTGCTTAATCACCGCGGCGGCGCCGACGCGATAGCGCCCTACCAGGTCAACGGTTTCGGCAGCGGCTACAACGTATTTACGCCGCCCAGCAACCGCATCCCCAGCGGCCCGGAAGACGTTCACCCGACGAATCAACATCCAGACCTTAATCCGGATTACCACAACCGGGTTTTCTTCGAAGATATTTGTCATTTCAACGAAAACGACGCCAACCCGCCCACCAACCCCGACGGTACGGCCGGCAGCTGGTGGTTCGGCGCGCCCACGCTCATGGGCTCCATGGGCGACTCGCTCATCATGTGGGGCCGCTGGCTGGTGAACGACGTGGGCTACGACGAACTGCGCCTCGATGCCGTGAAACATATCGACCCCTGGTTTATCAAAAAATTCCTCATCGAATCCAAAAACGGCGCACAACCCTTTGCCGTCGGCGAATCGTTCGAGTATGGTATTTCCAACCTGGTCAATTACTGGAACCAGGTACAGGATCCGGCCAACAGCGGTGGCGTGAAAAACGCGAAAATATCGCTGTTCGACTTCCCGCTGCGCGGCTCGCTGAAGTCAGTGCTGAACAACACTTCCGGCACTGCCGACCTGTACAACACGCTCGGCAATGCCGGACTCGTGTGGGGTTCCACCATGGGCGGTTTCGACGTGGTCACCTGGCTCGAAAGCCACGACACCGACCGGCAGGGATACATCGGCGCCTCTATGGGCTGCCCCATCCCTTACGGCAGTTCCTGCCTCGAACTGCACACCGAGAACGACCACGACCCCGTCATTTCGGATAAGGAAGACATGGGCTATCCTTTCCTCCTGGCTGCCGAAGGCCGCCCCGTGGTGTTCTGGAAAGACTGGTACTGGTACGGCATGGCCGACGACATCAAATGGCAGATTGCCCTGCGCCAGGCCACGGCCACCGGCGCCTCCGATCATATTCACAACATGGGCGGTTTCTGGCCCACCGACCCGCCTTACGACGGCGACAACCACGGCGGAAATATGTTCGCCCTGCGCCGCGACGGCCTCACGGGCGGTGTCAGCGACGGCATGGTGCTGGGCCTCAATGACGACGACGACAAGGAACACGCGGTATGGGTGAATACGCCCTTTACCAATAAATATCTGAAAGATTACTCCGACGGCTACCTGTTCAAAACCACGCAAGCATTCGGCGACAGCCGGGCGCTCATCAAAGCGCAAAAACGCGACTATTCCTGGTGGTCCCCCACCGGCCTGTATCCCAAACCCGCCGGCACGCCGGCCAGCCATTTCAGCATGGGCGCCACGCCGGGCGGTTGCCCGCACTTTATCGCCGTCTGCGCAGTCGATGCCGCCAACCTGATCGTCAACGGCGCCCCCATCGCCGCCGGCGACGAATTGGCCGTGAAAAATGCCGCCGGACAAGTAACCGGCATCGGTCGTATCGGACAAGGGTTTAAATGGGACGGCGCCCACGACATGATCATCGAAGTACTCGGTTCGCCTTCGACCAATGGTATGGCGCCCAACGAAGTATTCCGCTTATTTGTATACGACGCCAGTATGAATACTGAAGTGGAAGTCGGCACGGTGCAATACGCGGCCACTTCCGCGGTATTCACATTTGCCCCCGAGCGGCCCAACTCCCCAAACCGCAACGGCAATTTTTCAACTTTTCCGCTCCTGACCACGGCACAAGCCGCTTTCACCTGTGAAGCGATTTCCCGTATTATTGCTTTCAACACCCATGTAGCGGCGCATCAACCCGTCTGCATTGGCGATAATGCCGGCAGCAGCACATATACCGGCGGCCTTTGGCCAAACGGCAGCAACAGCGGCACAGGCCTTGGGGCCTGGAGCCTGAGCAGCAGCGGAAGTGCGGGATTCTTTACCGGAACTGCCGCCGCCAACGGCAACGGCGACAACAATAGCGATGGCGATATAAATACCTCCGGTGTGGCATGGGGTACCTGGGCAAACAGCGGCGGCGAGGCCAACGCCTTGCGCGCCTTTGCAGCCGACCTGACCCCGGGTTCGACGTTCACGCTCAAGATGGACAACGGCGATATCGACAATGGCGCCTCGGTAGGCTTCGGCCTGAAAAACAGCAGCGGAAACGACCTGTTCGAATTCTATTACCGCGGCGGCGATGCCGTCAATTCTTACAAACGCAATGACAATGACGGCGAACAGAATATCGGCCTTGTATTTACCGATGAAGGACTCGCCCTGCAATTTACCCTGCTTACTGCCACAACCTATCAAATGGCAGTGACCCCGCTCGGAGGCGGCTCAACCGTCACCTTTTCCGGCGCCCTTAAAAATCCGGCAGGCGGCCAAAGCATAAACCGCGTACGGCTGTTCAACTACAACGCCGGTTCCGGCGGAGCAAGAGACGCGTTTTTTAACAGCATTGGCATTTGTTACCCCCCCTCGATTATTATTAATGAGGTCGATTACAATCAGCCCAACGCGCCGGATGGCGCGGAATTTATCGAACTGAAAAACGTAGGCAGCGACGCGGTCAACCTCGACCCCTACAAATTGGAACTACTCAACAGCGTCGGCACAGTGTACGCCACGGTCGACCTGCCTGCCATCAACCTGGCTGCCGGCGATTACTTCGTCATCTGCGGAACCGGCAACAACGTGCCCAACTGCGATTATAATTTCGCCGGCGCTACCGACCAGATCAATGATGGCGCACCCGCCGCTATCCGGCTGGTGCTGAACAATTCGGTCACCACGGATGCCATGAGTTATGAAGGCTCCGTTACAGGCGCTTCCGAAGGCACAGGCGTAGCCGCGGGCGACAATAATTCCACTTCAGGAGTCGGCCTTTCCCGCATTCCTGACAGCAACGACACCGACCAGAACAACAGCGATTTCATCCTGACCTGTATTACGCCCGGCAGCGCCAATGTGAGCAATACCAACAGCGACGGCGATACCTACCCCGATTACTGCGACAATTGCCCGGACGACGCGAATGAAACCCAGGCCGACACCGACGAAGACGCCATCGGCGACGCCTGCGACGATTGCCTGCTGGCCGTCGATGGCATATCCAATTTTAATACAAGCTCCTGCAACTGCAATCCCGGCTACTACCCGGTTACAGAAGTGCGCAACAGTCAGACGGTCATTATCGGCTGCCAGCCCTGTCCGGCCGGCAGCTATTGCCCGGATGGTATCAACGCTATTTTATGCCCTGTGGGCAAATATAGCAATGTGACCGGAGCAACAGCCTGTTTGAACTGCGCGGCAGGTTCGTACCAGGATCAACAAGGGCAGACCAGTTGCATTGCCTGCCCGCCCGGTAAATTCAGCAACGTGACCGGCGCGACAGCCTGCCAGAGTTGCGCGGCGGGCTCGTACCAGGATCAGCCGGGACAGAGCAGTTGCACGGCCTGCCCGCCGGGTTCGTTCAGCAGTGCGACCGGTTCGGTCGCCTGCCAGAGTTGTGCGGCGGGCTCCTATCAGGATCAGCCGGGACAGACCAGTTGCACGGCTTGTCCGCCGGGTTCGTTCAGCAACGTGACCGGTTCGGTCGCCTGCCAGAGTTGCGCGGCGGGCTCCTACCAGGATCAGCCGGGACAAACCAGTTGCACGGCTTGTCCGCCCGGTAAATTCAGCAATGTGACCGGTTCAGTGACTTGCCAGAATTGCGGAATAAACACTTACAGCTCCGGCAATGGCTCCACCGAATGTCTGTCCTGTGGAAATGGCTTTTATAGCCCTGAGGGGTCTGCCGCTTGTTCGGAATGCAATGTATCCTTCACGGCCACGCCAACGGACGAATCCTGTGCCGGGATGGAAGACGGCGAAATAGACATTACCAACGTGACTGGCGGAACGGCGCCGTTTATGTATTCCATCAATAATGGCGCGAACTATGGCGCATCATCCACCTTTACCGGTCTGGCTTCCGGCACTTACCAGGTACGCGTCAAAGACTTCTACGATTGCGAAAGTGATGCGGTCAGTGTTGATATCGGCGGAGATGTGTGCCCCCTCGAATTCAGCGGAACCATTCTGTGGGAGCACGACGATGCCAGCGGCGTAAAAGACGCTACCGTCAACCTTACCGGCGCCGGTACCGGCAACGACCTCACAGATATGAATGGCGATTACCTGATCAGCGTACCGCCGGTAAACGGCGATTACACGCTTACACCGGTTAAAAACATCAACAAACTCAATGGTCTGAGTGTGGCCGACGCCCTTGCTATCCAGCAACACCTGACCAATATCACCCCCATCACCGACCCCTACAAAATGGTAGCGGCTGATGTGAACAAAAGCAATTCCATCACCACCTTCGATGCCGTACTGATAAAACAAGTGCTGTTGAACAATCCGGGCGCCAACAATATTTTCAACACCTCCTGGCGTTTCGTGCCGGCCTCCTGGTCGCTGCCGACACCGCCTTGGGGTTTCCCCGAACAAATCAACCTGACGGGAGTAAACAGCAATCAAAGCAACCAGGATTTCATTGGTATCAAACTCGGCGACCTGGTGGCAAACTACGCCGATCCGGCCAGTTTCGGCGGAGGTAGTGCCGGAATCGAACCTTTTGAATGGCAGGCGGACGACCAGGTGCTGGAAACGTTTGGTCCGCTGTCGGTGCTTTTTACTACGGGAGCTTTTGATCATCTGGCCGGTCTGCAATGCGCCTTCCGTTTCGATACGACCCGTCTTCGCTTCGACAGCCTCACTACGCTGCCGGCCATACCCATGTCAACAGCCGATTTCGGCCTGGGAGAAACAGATTCCGGCAAAATTCGCCTGGCCTGGTCCACTGCCCAAAGCGTGGACCTCGATCCCGGCGATGAAGCGTTCCGGCTTTATTTTACCATTCTGCAACCCGGCGGACTGCTGAGCAGCGCGCTGCGGCTCGACGACAGTCTGCTACAGGGATTAGCCGTAAACCGCAACCTTGAAGAAACGACGGTAAAACTGACATTCTCCAATGCCAGCGGCGTAAATGATCCAGGCACGAACACTTTGCCGCGGCTGCTTCAAAACCGGCCCAATCCGTTCAGCAAATCAACCACCATCGGCTTTGTGCTGCCGGCCTCCTGCGAGGCAAGCCTGCGCGTGACCGATGTGAACGGGCGGGAAGTGTGGCAGACGAATAAAGCATACCCGGCAGGATACCATGAAGAAAAAATTGAATTGGACGCGGGTTCCGGCGTATTGTTCTGCGAATTGATAACGCCCTGGGGAACCGTAGGCAGAAAAATGGTGGCCGGCGGCAGCAGATGATCAGACTGTTGCTGCCAGGCAGCGCGGTATGTGCCATGCCGTCCCCATCATGGCACATACCGGATATTCGGGTTAAGTCGCAGGGAAAACCATTCGTTCGACAAGGCCAATGCGATATGTACCAAAACTGCCACCCAGATGGTGCCGGTTTGCAAGGTAACGAAACACAATACCAGGCCGAGCACAATCGCCCCGACACCTTCCGTCATACGTTTTGGCACGTGTACCAGGGCATAAATGGCGGTATTAATGGCAATGGCTGCGCCGGCGCCAAACGCGCGTTCGCAGGAAAACAGTAAAAAACCGCGGAACGTCAGCTCGTAGGCTAACAGGTAGGCCGCCCAGCTTAGTGCGCTGAAAATTAGTGTGCGCTGCCCCCACACCGGGCGGCGTATTTCAGGATACATGGTCAGGCTTTCCGGTTTGCGGGCGCCCTGGTACGACAGGAATACAGCTACCGCCGACAAACCCAGCGTCCACCATAAGTCGGGCAAAGTCCATTGCCAGGCCAGGCCAAAATCCGCCCCCCGGCGACCTGTCCCGGTAAAAAAAACCAGTGCGGGAATGATCCCATAACAACAAACACCCACAAAACGCTGGAGGTAAATTTTAGCTTCCTGCGCCTGTTCTTCCCCCAGGCGGCCAGTCAGCCAGGGAACGACGAGCGCATTGGTCACCACTGCCCAAAAAACGATGAACCCAAGGGTGACCAGGGCAATAGCCAGGGCAGCCTCGGTATGAAGAGGGGAAGGAAAGTATTGTTCGGGCATATATCTTGTTTTTTAATATTTATCAGCAAATGATGTTTTACCGTTTGCGCGCTTTTCCAGGCGGCAATTATGAGAAAATCTTTTAAAGAAGGCCCGAAAGTCAAAAAACAAAAATTACTTTTGGCCCGGTTTTAATCCGTTACAACATCTCATGGGAAGGGAAAAGACGCCTGTTCAGGCAAAATTCCCCATACTTTTTTCTCTTGCCCACTGCTGTTTTTTTTCGTAGCAGGAATCATGATCCGGATATCGTTTGATCCGTGCCGTATGGTTCTGCGCCAGATCAAATTTTAAGTCAGATGGCAAGACTACTGCCCGTATTGTTGTTTTTTCTCACTGCCTCTGCCCTTCAGGCGCAGTATCTGGAGACTTTCACCGGACAAAACGGCAAAGGGCTGGTGGATGCGATTTGCCCGGTGGGCACCACCAACATCTCCAATTGTGGCAGTATTTGCACCGCCAATGCCACCGACAATACCTCTACCTGCACCACGGTACCGCCGGGTTTTGCAGGGGTAAGCTGGTCTTTGGTAAAAGCGCCTGCCACCACCTATTTCACCGATCCGGGCGGTTTCGGTTTTGAATTTGACAGCCCCGATGATTTTGGCGTGGTCAGCGACAAACTGCAGGTGGACGACCCGGACCAGGAAATATGCTGGGTGAGTCCGACGCTCAATATCGCCGCCGCGGGCGCCGTCTCCATATCCGTGGATGTTTCGCAAACCGGCGGATTGGAATCAAGCGATTTTGTCAAAGGTGAATACAGTCTCAACGGCGGCGCATTTGTGCAATTCGGCAATCAAACCGGCGCTTTTGCTGCCACTCAACTTACGGTTTCCGGACTTACTGGCACTACCCTGGTGATCCGGGTCTGTGCGATGACCAGCAGCGGCGGCGAACAGATATTTATTGATAACATCAGCGTCCCACAGACCGGTGTCACCGTCATTTGCAATCCGCCCGCATGCAGTGTCACCGGTCCGGATTATGTTTGCAATAACGCTGCCGGCAACACCTATTTCGCCCCGCCCGGCATGAACGCCTACAGCTGGAGTATCAGCGGCGCCGGCTGGATACCGGGCTCCACCACGGGGCAGTCGGTATCGGTAACAAGCGGTAATTATGTGGGAAGCTATACCGTTTCGGTGACTTTGACCGACGTCAACGGCTGCACCAGCACCTGCTCCAAACAAAGTGATATTTTTCTATTCACGCCTCCCGCCGATATCACGGTCAATCCCAATCCGGCCTGCTTTGGCGTCACCCTCGATCTGTCGATTGCCGCCGCTTCCAGCAGCACGGTTTCCTGGTCGGGCGAAGGCGTCAACAGCACCAAAGGCACTTTTATATCCGATGGTTTTGGTGGTTTTTACAACGTAACGACCGCCGAGCCCACGACTACCGGCCCGCACACCTATACCGTGACGGTGTACGCTGAGAACACCTGCTCCAATACCGGCACGGCTACCGTTCAGGTGAACCCAACTCCACAGGTGGACGACGTTTCGGATATGACCTATTGCGCCGGCGCAAACGTTCCGGCCATCGTGTTCACCAGCGATATACCGGGCGCTACGTTTGCCTGGTCGCGCACGGCGCCCAGTCCCGATATCGGATTGGCGACCACTTCTGGCACTGGCAACGTTCCGGCCTTCACGGCCAACCCCAACCTGACGGCGCCGGCAACCGCGACCTTCAGCGTGGTGGCCTCGTACACCAGCAACGGTCAAACCTGTACGGGTACGCCCAAACAATTTACCGTGACCATACTTCCTGTACCAGGGGTGAATGCCGTTGCGAACCAAACCCATTGTGCCGGCTCAGATGTTCCCCCGGTAGTGTTTACAAGCAATGTGCCGGGCGCATCATTTGCCTGGTCGCGCACAGTGTCGAATCCCGATATCGGGCTGGGGCCCAATTCAGGCAACGGCAACGTTCCCTCGTTCACGGCCAATCCCAACCTGACGGCGCCGGCAACCGCGACCTTCAGCGTGGTGGCTTCCTACACCCAAAACGGCGTGACCTGTACGGGTACGCCCATACAGTTTACCATGACCGTAAACCCGGCACCGGCGGTAAATGCCGTTCCCGATATGACCTATTGCGACGGCGACAATGTGCCGTCAGTGGTGTTTACGAGTAATGTGCCGGGCGCGACGTTTGACTGGTCGCGTACCGTGCCGAGTCCCGACATCGGGCTGGCGCCCAATGCTGGCACCGGCAGTGTTCCCGCCTTTACCGCGAGCAATACCGGCATGGCCCCGACCACCAGCACCTTCAGTGTGGTTGCTTCCTACACCAATAATGGCAAGACCTGCACCGGTACGCCGATCCAGTTCATGATGTCCATAGCCCCCGATATTCCGGTCGATATCACCTACAGCTCTTCCTACTGCATAAAGGATACCGGCCCGGTTATCGGTCTGAGTTCCACGCTCAATGGCGCTACTTACCAGTTACAGGACAACGGCGGCAACGACATCGGCGCCCCCCGGACGGGATCCGGCGGGCCGCTCTCGTTCGGTTCCTATCCGAACGGGACGTATAAAGTAGTCGCTACCAGGGGCAATTGTACAGGCGAGGCTACTGTGACAGTCAATGCCACGGTATTCGCCTGCACCATCAATGTGTCCAAACCTTGCACCACCTGCGGCGAATCCGATGGCTACATTCCCGTTACCGTGAAGATCGGTGCGCCGGCAGGGCAAAACTGGACGGTAAAAGCCGTGATCGGATTGTACACGGCCGCACATCCGCATTCGCCGATTCCCGGCGGTACGCCCCTGCAGTATGCCGGCGGAAATATGTACACGCTGGATGCCGCCCGGTCGGCGACCAAGGGCTATTGGGTGCGGGTGACGAACGGTACCACCGACCTGGATATTATGGTGGGCAACGCGTCGTGGTGAGCGGATGCTTCGCATCCCGGTCATTTGCATAAGTAAAAACTGCCGCGCCTGGCATTACGCCAAAACGCGGCAACAACAGCAGAGCGATTAAAGTGCGATCTCTTACAGATTGGGTTGGGGGGTTATCCGCAAATACGGTTTGATCCGTTTGTAGCCCCTGGGAAACATTTCGGGTATTTTTTCATCGGGGACGGATGGCAGGATCACCACATCCTGGCCTTGTTCCCAATCGGCGGGAGTGGCCACATGGTGATATGTGGTCAGTTGCAGAGAGTCAATCACCCGCAGGATTTCGTAAAAGTTGCGGCCCGTGGAGGGCGGGTACGTCATGGTAAGCCGGATCTTTTTGTTCGGATCCACAATGAATACCGTGCGTACGGTGGCCTTTTCCGAAGCGTTGGGGTGAATCATGTCGTACAAAGTCGCCACGTGGCGGTCTTCGTCGGCAATGACGGGGAAATGGAGCAATACGTTTTGGGTTTCTTCAATGTCTTCAATCCATTCGTGGTGCAGCGGCAGGGGGTCGACGCTCAGGGCAAGCACTTTTACGTTGCGTTTGTCAAATTCGGCTTTCAGTGCGGCAGTCCGTCCCAACTCCGTGGTGCAAACGGGGGTAAAATCGGCGGGATGCGAGTACAGCACGCCCCAACTGTCGCCGAGGAATTCGTAAAAATCGAGCGTGCCTTTGGTGCTTTGCGCCTGAAAATTCGGAGCGCTGTCTCCTAATCGTAAAGTCATGGCTGGTTTGAATTTTAATGAATGAAATATTATTCGATGCTTCTTTTGTAAAAAGTCAGTCCGAAAGGGTTTGTGCCTGCCGAAACGGTCGTTCCGTTTGTCAACACGCCGTTAGCCACGTCGTATACCGCCACGCTGTTGGAAGCGGCGCCTGAATGGGTGAGGAACAGTTTTTTGCCGGATTCATTCAGCACGATGTTGTGCGGAGTGGCCAGCAGTGCCGGCAACGGCGCGCCGCTGACGCTCAGGGTGGCGGTATTGACGGTAAACAATTGGCCGCCAGGGAGATTTGAGATGAAGAGATACTTGCCGTCGGGCGATACGTTCACGCCATGGGCGCCGGGCAGCGATATGTTTTTCACCTCATCCAGGTTAGCGCCGTTCAGGACGAACAGGTTGCCCGACTGGCAAGGCACATACAGCCGGTTGCCTTTTGCCTGGTGAAACAGGTGCGGGTCTTTCCCCACCGCCCGGGCAGCGAGTTTTTTATAGGTGGCGGTAGAAAAGAGGAAAACGCTGTCGGGACTGTCGTTGCCCGTAAAAACGGACACAAAAGCGCGGGAGCCGTCGTCGGTCACAAATACGTCGTGCGGTTTGGTGCTCAGCGGAATGGTGGCGGCCACGGCGCCGGCGTTAAGGTCAATCACCGACAGGGATTTGTCCAGGTCGTTGGCCACCCACAGTTGGCGGCCTTTGCCGTCGGCCCACATGTGCCAGACGCCTTTGCCGACGTCTATGGAACTTTCTACCTGGCGGGTGGCGGGGTCGATCACGTGCACTTTACTTTGGGCCCGGTCGCCGACGTACAGGCGGTCCTTCTCCCCGGCGTACACGGCATACATCGGTTCGGAACCGGGAATGGTTTGGGTATGAACCACCTGATTACTTTGGGCATCGATGTAGCTGATGGAGGAGCCGCCCCGGTTGGCGATCACAACAATTTCCTCGGCGGCGTTTTTGTCCTTTTTACACCCGGACAGGATGACCAGGAATAAAACGAGGACACGAAAAAGAATGCTTAATTGGTGCATGATGTTAATGTATTTAGCTGTTAGGAAATGACAAGACATAGCGCCGCCCTGCCAGACTGCCTGCAGATGCAGGCAACTGGCGCTATTGCGCAAAAAGACGCCGGGAAAGCCCCTGTTCAGGCCTGGCGTTTTTTACGCGGGTTATCGGTGGAATGACGATGGATACGGGCGGTTAAGGCGAGACGGGTTTTGATATGGGATTTAAGTAAAGGCAGCATGTTTTCATAGATTTTTGAATTTCATAAGACACTGCAGGGAGTGCGTTTACGAAACTTTTGAAAGTTGCGTAAACAGCGCTACTGCTACCCTGATGTGGATACAAAGATGAGGGAGGCGTTGTTTGCCGCGCTTCGGGGGATACTTTGAAAAAAGAAATTGGCGGTTTTCCACTATACCAGGCCGAACTTGATCGCATTCTTTACCAGCCCCACCACGTTTTTTGCGTCGAGTTTGGCAAAGAGCTTCAACCGGTGGGTTTCCACCGTACTGACCGAAAGGAAAAGTCGCTCGGCGATTTCCTGGGTAGTACATTCTTCCATGATCAGGTCGAGGACTTCTTTTTCGCGCCGGGTGAGTTTGGGCACGAAACCGGTTTTGGCGGAAGCCTGTTTGGTGGCTTTGCTGATCAGTTTTTCGCTGACTTCTTCCGAGAGGTACCGTTTTCCGGCGTACACGGCCGCCAGCCATTCCAGCGCCTCTTCGCCCCGGTAAGCGTATCCTGCCAGTTGAATGTCCGCGTGGCTGCCAACGGCTTGTTTGACGCCGGTGATAACCACCGGATGATCATCGATGATAAACAAGCGTATCATGTTCTTTTGGAACAGGTATGGTGATGTTGACGGTTGTTCCGGCGCCGGGCGTACTGTCGAATTCTATATTGCCATTTAAAAAATCGACCCTGGATTGCAGGTTTTTCAGTCCGCTTCCCCCATTGGCCAGGGCTTTTTCCAGTTGAAAACCCCTGCCATTGTCTTCTATGGTGAGGTGCAGGGCGTCGTCCTGCCGGATGAGTTGAAGGATTACTTCGGTAGCCCCGGCGTGTTTAACGACATTGTTCAACAGTTCCTGCGTGATGCGGTACAACGGCAGTGCCATACTTCGGGGCAGGGGCTCGCGCAGGCCGTAATGTTGAAACGTCGTTTGCAGGCCGGTAAGGCTTTCCAGGTCGGCGCACAGGTCTTCCAGCGCGGCCAGGAGGCCGAATTTGGCCAGGGCTTCCGGCATCATGTTTTGAGCGATACGGCGCAGCTCGGCGCTGGCCTTGTCCACCATTTTTACGGTGTCCTGCAAATCCGCTTCGCTGATACAAAGTTTGCGGTTGGTCAGCGTAAGTTTCAGACCCGACAGCATGCCGCCCAGGCCATCGTGCAGTTCTTTGGCCAGTCGGTTTCGCTCGGCTTCCTCGCCGGCAACCATGGATTTGAGCGCCAGGTAGCTTTGTTCGCGGTGCAGGCGTTCGATTTTTTGTTGGGCGATTTCGGCTTCCTGCTCGCGCATTTTATCGGCCAGTTTTATCCGGTAACGCTGCCGGAGCGCCACGGTAAGTCCCAATAGCCCGACCAAAACAAAACCGCCAAACAACAGGTTGCGTTGGTTGGTATGTTCGGCCAGTTCCGCCTTGGATACCTGAAGCAGCCGTTCTTTTTCGGCAGTTTCGTATTTGACGTTGATTTCCCGGACTTTTTCCTCCACCTGAATATTGTACACGGAGTCGTGGAACAGGATGTGATATTTCGCCACTTCATACGCACGTTTGTAATCCTTCATGGACTCGAGCATGGGGTGGTAGGCTATTGCCACATTGTACAGCAAATCCGTTTGCCCCGAGTTGCGGGCTTGTTCCATCACGTCTTCATAGACCGGTTTTGCTTTCCGGTACAGTTTCCGGTCTTGCAGAAAATTGGCATATCCCTGCAAAAAGCCCGTGCGGTGATACGCGTCGATACTTTCGTCGTTTTTTATTTTCAGGTAGTACCGGTTGGCGGCCTCCCAGTTGCCCTGTGCCGTTTCCCAGAGTGCCAGGCTGTAATAGCTGCAGGCCATGAGCTGACGGTTATGCTGCATTTCCCGCAAGGTTCGTTCGGCCAGCATACGCGCCGAATCGAGCATGGAAGATTCGATATAACCCATGGCCAGGCTCATACCGGTAACCGTGGAGATGAGATGGTCTTTGTACTTTTGGGCGATGTCGTAGGCCAGGCGTGAAAATGTTCTCCTTTTTTGCTGGTCGCCCATTTGGCCGGCGATATAGGCCAGATCCATATAGGGCAATGCCTTTAACGAATCCAGACCCGCCTGATCGGCCAATTCAATGGCTTTGTACAAATAGGGCGCCGCCTTGTCCGGCGTCATTTTCCGGATCAGTGCCGCGCCCATCGTCTTGTGCGCCGCCGAGGCGCCGGCCAGGTGTTTGATGTTTAAAAATATCCGGGCCGAGGCTTCCGCGTAGGTAAAGCAGGAATCGAATTTGTTTTTCGCCCAACAAACATTTGCCAGCAGGCTCAGGCGATGCCCTTCCAGTAAGGGTTGGCCGGCGCTGTATTTTTCCATGTTGCGCAGGATGAGCAGCGCGGACTCCGGCTTTTTGCCTTTCAGCAGGCGGCGCGCCTCGCCGAGCCAGCAGTTCATACTTTCGTGTTTGGCGGATAAAGGCCCGCAAGGAGGGTTGTTTTGTTGTGCGCCGCCCCAAACCGCGACGCAACAGGTCAGCAAAAGCGGCAACAGGGCCGCACGAATGTTGGCGCTGATTTGCATAGGAAAGTACCGTTGACAGGATACAAAGATAGGCCGTGTTTCCCCAAAACATTCAAAACGCCTGTGTGTGGAAACAAAGTTCCGGCAATTCCTGCCATCCTGCATCGGGGAACCCTGCTGAAAAAAAAATTGGCGGTTTTCCCCGATGCAAGTCGAAAGTCGTAAGTCGTAAGTACACTGGAATCTAAGTTTTGGCATATTTTGAATTTTTGGGATTAACTTTCAAGTAATGCTTATTGAGGGTTTCCCTGGCTGTTTTCACGGAGAATTGCCAATCAATTTTAATCTTTTTGTTCGTTCGTTCATTGACAAGATTCAAGATTTGAGTTTCGAGTTCGCTTAGGGTTGGGATTCGACGATCGAGGCATTGTTTGCTCAAAGCGGAAAATTCGATTTCGATCATGTTCAACCAACTTGCTGAAGTTGGGGTGTAATAAAATTCAAACCGCTGAGCCAAATCGAATGCTTGCCCGGCATCAAAAACCTCGTAGAAAGCGGCTGTGGAATGCGTGTTGAGATTGTCCTGAATTACCCGAATTTTAGTTGCTTGGGGATATAATTCGGCCAATTGCTGCATGAATAAGGCGTATTCTCGTTTGGTTCGCCGCTCAAAAACCATGGCTAAACGCTGGCCCGTAAGAGGTTCAATAGATGCCAATAAGGCACAAGAACCGTTTTTCTCAAAGGCGTAGTGCTCTTTTGCAACCTGACCTTTCTGAGCAGGTAGTGGTGTTACTCGCTCGCCGATGAGAAAGCATGGTCGCTCATCAAAACAAATGAGTGGATAGGCTGAGTCGTAAGGCAAACGATAAAGGTGGAGGATTTGCTCCATTCGGGCAATGAACGTAGCATCCATCTTGCCCATACACCAAGTACGCTTCAAGTGCGGCTGAAGTTCGTTTTTTTAAGAATCTTGCGCACATGAGTATGTGACAGATGTTCTACATAGCCTAACTCGACAGCCTTATCGGATAACAGGCGGATCGTCCAACGAGCATGACCCGCAGGGGCTTGACTGCAAGCCAATGCCGTTATTTTTGCCCGTTGTTCTCCACTGATTACGATCGGACGGCCCGAACGCGCTTTATCCTCCAAACCCTTTAATCCCAACTCTTGATAGTTCTCTTTCCAGCGTGTAACTGTTTGATAAGTAACTCCCAGCAAGTTGCCAATCTCGCTTACTGTTTTACCTTCAGCCAGATACAAAAGTCCTTGGGCTCGCTTAAAAATCTTGACTTTCAAAGAACCTTTACTCAGCAGACCTTTTAAATATTCACGATCTGTTGCACTGAGATTGAACCGTTTTTTCATGTTCCTTTCCATTTTTTCGGAAAGATACAAACGTCTTAAAACTTAGATTCCAGTGTAGTAAGTCGTAAGTCGTAAGTCGTAAGTTGAAAGTCACTCCCTTTTCCCCCGGAAAAACGCTTTCATCAGCAGGGCGCAGTCGTTTTCCAGAATGCCCATTTCCAGTTTTGTCTTGGGGTGCAGCAGGGTTTTGCCGCCGTAGAGCATGAACCCGCGTTTGTCGTCGGAAGCGCCGTATACCACGCGCCCGATTTGCGCCCAGGCCAGCGCGCCGGCGCACATGACGCAGGGTTCCAGCGTGACGAACAGGGTGCAATCGGTCAGGTATTTGCTGCCCAGGTGGCCCGACGCTGCCGTGAGGGCCAGTATTTCGGCGTGGGCCGTCACGTCGGTCAGTTGTTCGGTTTGGTTATGCGCCCGGGCGATGATGCGGTTGTCGCACACGATAACAGCGCCCACGGGTACCTCGCCGGCTTCGTAGGCTTTTTGCGCCTCGGCCAGGGCTTGTTGCATGAAGTATGTGTCGGAATAAACGGAGAGCATGATGGGGCAAAGGTCTGTATTCAGACCGGGAGGCTGTATCACAAGTAGACATGAATATTTGAACACAAAGGTTATGTTAACACATAGGCACATAGTATTCGCTCTATGTGACCTATGTGCCTATGTGTTAAAACAAAAATCTGCCATATTTTTTAAAAACGACTTATGAGTCTCTTTGATCTCTAACCGCTCACCGCAGCAACACCAGCGTCTTCACGTACCGCTCTCCGTTATATTCCACCATGATCCTGTACACGCCGGCCGGCAAATCCTTTTGTTCCCGCAAATGCAGCCGCATGGCCATTTCCGGCGCCTTCGGCAACTTTTGTTCCCATACCAATACCCCCACGTTGTTGTAAACCGCCAGCCGCACGGCGGCGCCGGCAAAGGCCGAAAGATCGAGGTACAGCTCCCCGCTGCTGGGGTTGGGCATGATCCGGAAATCCTTCGGCGGCTCATCCGGATGCCCGCCCGTTGCGCCGGCGCGGTCCTCAGGGTCGGGTGAAAAGCCGGGTAACACGGTGATCAACTGCGTATGCGTGGCCGTGTTGCCGCAACCGTCGTCGGCTGTCCAGGTACGGGTGATCGTGTAGCCGCTGCCGCAATCGCCCGGCGACTGGTTTTGACCCAAATAGTTGACAGTGGCAGTACCGCAGTTATCCTGTGCCGTCACGACGGGCGCCGACGGGATATCCGGGCAGTAAACGGTGACGTTGGCCGGCGGATTCACAAACGCGGGCGCCGCGTTATCCTGCACGGTGATCGTCTGGCTGGCCGTCACGGAATTGCCGCACTCGTCCTGCGCCCGCCAGGTACGCGTGAGGACGTATTCCTGCGGGCAGTCGCCGCCGGTATTGGACTGGCCGAGAAAGGTGATCTGCACGTAGCCGGCGCACGCGTCGGTCGCAGTGGCATTGCCGACAAATGGAACCGGGTCGGTGCATTGGATAGTCACGTTGGCAGGCACACTCGTAAATACCGGCGCCTGTGTATCCTGCACCGTAATGACCTGTGCGGCCGTCGTCGAATTGCCGCAGTTATCGGTGGCCCTCCAGATACGGGTGATCTGGTAATTGTTGGGGCAGTTGCTGTACGTGGAATTTTGCCCCAGGTAGGTAACGGTTACCGAGGCATCGCAGTTATCGGTGGCCGCGGCGGATCCGACGTTTGGCGCCGGGTCGGTGCATTGGATCGTTACGTTTTGCGGAACGGTGGTAAACACCGGCTTTTGCGTATCGCGCACGGTAATGCGTTGGGTAGCCGTGCGGGTGTTGCCGCAGTTGTCGGTAGCTCTCCAGCGGCGTGTAAGGGTATATGAATCGGTACAAACGCCATTGGTACGGGTTTCACCCTCATAAGCGATACTCACCGAGCTGTCGCAATTGTCAGTGGCCGTCGCGTTACCTGCCGACGGCACGGCATTACATTCGACGGTAACGTTGGGCGGCACCGAGGTAAAAAGAGGCCGTTGCGTGTCGCGCACGGTAATGCGCTGGGTAGCGGTTTTCGTATTACCGCAGGCGTCGGTGGCCGTCCACTGCCGGGTAAGGGTATAAGAATCGGTACAAATGATGTTGGACACCGTTTGGCCGTCGTACACCACCGTCACATCGCCGGCGCAGTTATCCACACCGGAAGGCAATGGAGCCACCTGTGGGATGGCGTTGCACTCCACGGTGACATTGGCCGGCACGAACAAAAGATTGGGCGGGACGGCGTCGTGCACGGTGATGCGCTGGGAGCAGGAACTGGTATTCCCCGCGGCATCGGTAGCCTGGTAGAAGCGGTCGATCTTCAAGCGGTTCAAGCACACGGCATCGAAGGGCGGAGAATCGTATAAAAACGCCTTCACCGGCGTGCCGCAATTGTCGGAAGCAATCACCAGGTTGATGTCGGCGGCCGGCAAATCGCCCGCGCAGTCTACGGCGACTGGGTTCGGGCAGGTAATGGAGGGCGGGGTAAGGTCTTTGAGGATTACTTTAAACGTGCAGGATGCCGTATTCCCATGGCCGTCATTTGCGGTGAGGGTAAGGGTTTCTTCGTCGTTGTGGCCCGACAAAACAGTGCCGGCATCCGGCATCTGGGTGATGGCAATGGACGGCGCCGCGGCGCAATTATCCAGCACACCGGCCAACCCTGTACGGTCGCCTATCGTGCCGGAACAGGCGGCATCGGCCGGCACCGTCTGGTTGGGCGGACAGGCGATGGAGGGTGGGGTGACGTCTTTGAGGATCACCCGGAACGTACAGGAAGTAGCATTGCCATACCCGTCGTTGGCGGTAAGCGTAACGGTCTCCTCGTCATTATGGCCCGTCAACGCCGTATTCGGAGCCGGCATTTGCGTTACCTGGATGGAAGCTGCAGCGGTGCAGTTATCTGAAAGACCCGTAGCCGCGCTCGCCCAGTTACCCACTAATGCGCTGCAATTGGCATCGGCCGCAACAGTTTTATCGGAGGGGCAGATAATGGCCGGCAGGGTAATGTCTTTCAAAACAACCTTAAAGGAGCAGGACGTGGTATTGCCGGTGCCGTCGTCGGCCGTGAGGGTGACGGTTTCCTCGTCGTTGTGGCCGGATAAAAGCGTGCCGGCAGCGGGTATTTGGGTCAGGAGGATATTTCCGGGCGCGGTGCAATCGTCCGTCACATTGGCGGCCAAAGCGGTCCAGCTACCGAGCTGAGCCGTGCAGGCAGGGCCGGCGGCGAGCGTTTGCTCCGGCGGGCAGGTAATGGAGGGCGGGTTGTTGGCGCTGAGCGACACGGCAACGGTGCCCGTACCGCTACAGCCCAGGTTATCGGTGACCGTGACGGTATAAGTGCCGGCCGATTGTGCAGTGGCAGCGAAGGCAGCCGGGTATTCGCCGGAAGCCGTGAAACCATTGGGCCCGGCCCAGGAGAAGGCGGTATAGACCCCGATGCTGCCCGACGGTCCGGCGCTCAGGTGAATATCCGATCCCAGGCAAATGGGGGTATTGGTGGTGGGAGTGGCTTTTGGGGCGCTCACCTGCACACTTACGGAACTGGTACCGGAACAACCCTTGTTATCGGTCACCGTCACGGTGTAGTACCCGGCAGCGGCAGCCGAAGCGGGGAAAGCAGGCGGATTTTGCTGCAGGGAGGCATAATTATCCGGCCCCGACCATTTGAACTGGGAATAAACACCCGACCCAGCTGAAGGCAGGGAAGTGAGCAAAATATTGGCACCGGCACAGCGCGGACCATTGCCGGAAGCCACCACCGCCGGCGCAGCATTGCCTGACACGGCTACGCTGGCAAAAGCCGTGGCCGTGCAACCGGTGTTGTCGGTGACCGTGACGTGGTAGATACCCGACCTGGACAACGTGGCGGGGAACCCCGTAGGCGCCATTTGATTGGCCGTGTAGGCGTCTGGCCCAGTCCAGTTATAAGTGCTGTACACACCGGAGCCGCCCGAGGCGGTGGCCTTCAGGTCAATATTTGCACCGAGACACACCGGGCTGTTGCTGCCGGCTGTCAGGTTTGGCTTTGCGTTGACTACCACCGGAGTAGCGGCGGTGGCAGTGCAGCCCTTGTTGTCGGTCACTTCCACCTGGTACACACCGGCAGAGGCCGATGTAGCCGTGAATGGCGCAGGGGCGCCGGTCGAGGCTACATAGCTGTCGGAGCCACTCCACTGGATAAGGGAATAGATGCCGGAACCGCCGGAGACCGTGGAAGATAAAATCACGTCGTTGCCCTCGCACACCGGGCTGTTGCTCGTGGCGCTGATGACGGGCAGGGGGTTGATCACTACGACAACGCTGCCGGTTGCCGTGCAGCCGGCAGCGTCGGTGACGGTCACGGTGTATACGCCGGCAGCCGCGGGCGCGGCGGGAAAAGCGGACGGGTTTTGCACCTGTGCCGTAAAAGTATCGGGCCCGGCCCACTGAAAAGCGCTATACTGGCCGGAACCGCCGGAGGGCGTGGCGCCCAGCGTGATGTTGCCGCCCGCACAAACCGGGGCAAGCAGACCGGCTGTTACCACCGGTAAACCATTGACCGACACGGCCACTGTGCCGGTAGCGGTACAGCCGCCCGCATCCGTGACGGTAACGGTATAAGCGCCGGCAGCGGCCAGGGTGGCGACCAGCGGGGCGGGATCTTCAGTATTCGCAGAGAATCCGTTGGGCCCTGCCCACGTAAAAGTATATCCCGGCCCGGAACCGCCGGATGGCGTGGCGCCCAGCGTGATGATGGCGCCCGTGCACAGGGGACTGTTGCTGTCAGCGACGACGCCGGGCAAGGGCTTCACCTGTACGGCAGTGGTGGCCGAAGCAGTGCAGCCCGCGTTATCGGTGACCGTGATGGTGTAAGTACCCGTGGCAGCAGCCGATGCTGTAAAAGCGGGCGGTATAGCCAGGTTGGCCACATATCCATTGGGCCCGGCCCACTTGTAGACCGTGTACATACCGGAACCACCGGAGGCCGTGGCGGCAAGGCTGAGACTGGCGCCTGCGCACAGGGGGCCATTGTTCATGGCTGTAATAGCAGGGGCGGAATTCCCCGACACGGTGATGGTGGTGGAGGCTGTAGCCGTGCATCCGCCCGCATCGGTGACCGTCACGGTGTACACGCCTGACGCGGCGGGAATGGCCGGGAAAGGCGCAGGGTCTTCTACCGTCGCACCGAAGCCGTTGGGGCCCGTCCAGGCAAAGCCGGCGTACATACCCGAACCGCCCGACGGCGTCGACTTCAGGGCGATATCGGAACCGGCGCAAACAGGGGCGCCACTGCCGGAGGCCGCAATGGCAGGTTGGCCGCTCACAATGATGGAAGCGCTCGCCGTACAGGCAAGATCGTTGGTGACGGTTACGGTATACACACCGTCGGCGCCGACCGTGATGGAAGCATTCGTGCTGCCGGTGCTCCACAGGAAAATGCTGCCGCCGGAGGCCTGCAACTGGGCGTTCCCGGTGCGGCAAAGGGCCGGGGCCCCGCCGTTGATGAACGCCTGGAAGGGTTCAGTTACCTGATCTTTGACGGTGATGGCAAGCATTATTTCATCGGTGAGGTTCAGGGAGTTCGTTACCCGGATGTTTACCTCGTAGATGTTGTCGGCATTGGCGTCGGCCGGGTTCTCGAAATCGGGACTGAAATTGAACCAGCTGAGTCGACCGTTGACCGGATTTACGGCAAACCGGGTCTCGTCGGCGCCGCCGGCGAGGGAAAAAGTGAGGCCGTTGCCTTCCGATTCGTTGGGATCGGTAGCCTGAGCATCGTAGAGGAGGGAGCAGGCGTTTTCGGTAAAGTTCACCGCTGGAGGCGAGGTGATCGCGGGCCGGTTGTCCGCCACAATGCTGAACAGCGCCTGAGCCGTATCGCGGCGGGCAGCAGGAAACCGGCAGTCTTTTACGATAAAATCAACCGGGAAATCGCCCAGCCAGTCGGGATCGGCAATGGTTACCTGTACCGCGCCGTCGGCGGCAAGGGCGGGCACGAGGGGCGCGAATTGTATGGGGTATGGCCCCGCGGGCGTCCCCGCGGCAGCGCCGGGACTGAACTGCAGGGTAGTGGTTTTTTCATATAAATACTGGTTTGGGGCATGGTAAAAACGGAACGTGACGGGGCCAGCCGCGAGGTTTTGCAGGCTCAGGGAATAATAAACGAAGGGCGGCGTACCGGAAGGAGAAGCCGTTCCGACGAGCGTATTGTTGACAAAAGCGGCCAGTTTGGCGCCGGGGCCGGCGAGGGGCACGTCGGCGAAAAGCGGCCGGGCCACTATGCTCATCGGCTGCGGGCCCGGAGGGACGGCAGGCCAGGCAGGGTCGGGGGTATTGCCGGCGTAAGGAAATACGCGGAACTCGAAAGCGCGGCAGCCCCCGTTGAACTGGAGGTAATCGTCCAGATCGAAACTGGTAAAGTTATCGCCGGGGAAGATCGTCTGTGGTGGTATGGGTTGCAAAACCGGCGGGCCGTAGTCGGGCAGCACGGTGAACTGCGCCGTTCGCATGGCGATGTATTGATTGGGGGTTTGCTCGGTGGCCTTGATCTGGACGGATTCCGTGCCCGTCCAGGCGGGAGAAACGGGGGTGACCGTCAGCACTCCGTTGTTGATGCTGGCCGAGAGGTTAGGGCCTGCCACGACGCTCCAGGTCACGGGATCACCGTCGAGGCTGAGCAGGTAATCGTCGAGGTTAACTGGATCGAAGGGAAGCGTTTGCAGGGTGGTATCCGGCGGGATGGGCAATATCTCCTGGGCGAAATCAATATTCGGGTTTATATCTACCCAAAAAGGCAGGAAGATGGAACCCGTGGAACCATGGTGCAGAAAAGGTACGGACACCTGGGTGGCGTATACCTTGTCATCGGCGGCGTAATAAGCCCGGAAACGAAGCATCTCACCGGTGTATTGATTGGCGTAAACGGTAACGAAATAGTACATCTGTCCGCCAAAATTGGTGGGTGTGGCTACGCCCCGCAGTTCCGGGCCCACGAAAACGCCCAGTACATTGTTGGCGTCGTTCGAGGGAACGGCGTTATACCTGATCCGGATGACCATATTCATATTGAACTGGTAATCAGCAGGATTAAGCGTCCAGTTGGGAGGGGACCAAAGTGCCGGATCAGCGCCGGCAGTTGCAGGGGCCAGCAACAGCAGCCAACAGGAGGCCAGCAACAGGCGGGTATATGTTTGCAAAAAAATCAGGTAAGGCAGTTGTACTGTCATGGGTCTATGTTGGCGGGTTGCCTGTGCGGTCACCGAGACTGTATCATAATTCGCTTTTTGAAAAACATGACAGATTTTTATTTTAACACATAGGCAGATAGGGCACATAGAGCGAATACTATGTGGTCTATGTGCCTATGTGTTAAAATAATTTTGTGTCCAAATTTTCGCGTTTATTTATGATACAGCCTCTGTACCGTGCGGCTTGTACCCATTTTTTATAAAAATCGTTGATAAGGCCGGCAACTCATGGTACGCTTTGCAGCACTAATTTGCGACTGAGGCTTCCGGTTTCCGTTTGCAAACGCGCCACATATACGCCCGAACCGAGCCAGCTGCCGCTGTCGGAGCGGCCGTTCCACCGGAGCGTGTTAACGCCGGCGACAGCCGACACCTGCCGGCGCATTACCGCACGCCCCTGTGCGTCGGAGATCGTAAGCGTTACGGCCTGTGCCACCGGCAAGCGGAAACGCAGCGCCGTTTCGCGGTGGAACGGATTGGGTTGCGCTTCGAAGGACAGGGCTTGGGCGGTGTGCTCTTCCGCACCGGTGGTTTGCCGTTCAAAGGGTACCGGCGTTTCTATACTTCCCTGGTGTTGGTTGGGCGAGAAGTACATCGTTTCCGGCAATTCGTATACCGTACCGGTATCGTCGTCATAAAACTTAAAGTGCAGCAACTCGCCCGCCGTATTGGCATAGGTCGTCAGGAAAAACAGGTGTGCGTCAATCGGTTCGATATAAATGGCCGGCGCCGTACCGCGCACCCCGGCACCCACAAAAGCGCCCAATTCCATATTGCTCGTGGTAACATTGGCGCCATTAGCGCGGATCATACCAATGAGCGTACTGCTGTGTTCAAATTGTGCCGGATCGACGTTCCAGTAAGTGACAGCCGGCGCTTCGGTCCCGCCCCGCGCCCGCGCCGGTTTTCCGCCAAACGGAGCGGGCGGCGGCGGATAAGTAAGGGTTCCGGCCTGCGCCAGTTTGATCTGGTAGCCATTCGGCGGCGACAGGTACTGCAAATTGCCTACCCAGCCCGATGAAGGATTGATAAACTGGGCGAAAGCATACTGACTCTTCACAATATCGCCGGTTTGGGCAGGAAGCGAGATCAGCGCCTCGTTTACGGGCAAGGAATAATTGGGGATGTAACCGATCCAGTTCCAGCCGGGTACCAGCGGTATGCTGGTCGTCTGCGGGTCGATGGGCGTACCCTGCATACGCAACGTGTCGGGCACGTCGGCCCGGTAAATGTACATCGTGGTGTTGCTCAGGTTCGACAGACTGCCAAACCAGCCGCCGATGTACTGTGAAAAAGGCCCCTGGCTTTTGATCAGGTCGTTTTGCGGGTGTTTCAGCGAGGCCAGCGCCGAATCCAGGCTGTTGTTGGAGAAAGCCAGGTTGAACGATAACCAGTTCCAGCCATAACCGATCGGCACCTCGCGCAGAATCTGGCCCGCCGTGTGTACCAACTGAGGGTTGGTGGGTATGCCGATCAGGTTGTCGGGTTCGAAATTAAAGGATTCCACTACCGATCCGTAGCGCTGGCAGGCAGAAGCGTCCCACACTTCGATGCGTATCGGCTGGTTTACGTCTCCAGGGTTGCCATGCACCGTCAGGTAGGCCAGCCACTCGTTCACCTGCGGCACATACTGCACATGGGCCACGCCCCGCAGTTCATCGCCGATAAAAGCCGCTACCAGATCCTCCGGGTCGGTGGAAAACGCGCCCTCGATGTCGACCTTGATTACCATGCCCATCGTGTTTTCGAACTGCGACAGGCCGGCGGGATTGTAAGGCGGCCGGCAAACCACGCGCACGCCCAGGGGGAGCGGTTCGTCGCCACCCATAAAGAAGGGATTTTGCCCGATCTCGGTGTGCAGCACAATCGAGTCCGACCAATGGCCGAAAGCCAGATCGGGCATGACATGGAAGTTGATCTCCCGGGTTTCATTGGGCGCCAGGGTTCCCTGGTTGGGTACTACCTGCA
This sequence comes from Thermoanaerobaculia bacterium, assembly GCA_023151335.1. Classification (GTDB taxonomy): domain Bacteria; phylum Bacteroidota; class Bacteroidia; order Chitinophagales; family Saprospiraceae; genus M3007. The sequence continues at coordinate 26,010 of JAKLJF010000001.1, forward strand.
CCCAGGCGGGCATGTCGAGTATTTTGAAGGGCACGGGGTAGCCGCCCCGGTTATGAATGCGGGCAACGCCTGTTTTGGGCTCGTCCTCAAATTTGGTAATACCCAGGCTGTCGGTCAGCCAGGCCAGCTCGTTGCGGTCCACATAGAATTCCCATTCCAGGTAACTCCGTTTGTTGCCCGCCTTGTCCTCAATATCGTGCAGTTCGGCGCGGAGAATGCGGTTTTCATAAAACTCGTTCTGGAAAGTGGGGTCAATGACGATCTTGTTTTCATAACAGGTGACGTTTATGTCGATGAGTTGCCCGCCCGTCGCCTCGTACAATCCCACGTTGTTGGGTTGAGTGAGGTCGGCGGGGATCAGTTTGTCGCAGTTGATCTGTTTGTTAAACGTGAAGGAAATCTCATCCCCAACCTGGTACACGCCGTCAGAGGGTTGCGGAACGCCCACGAGGCCGGGCGGTTCGCGTTCGATACGCCCCCTGATGATCTGCGAATAGCCGGGCTTGTCGGCGGCATCGCCGGAGCAAATAGCTACGGCGCGGATCTCATAGGGGCCGTCGGCCAGGCCGGCCGTTTCCCAGAAAAACTGCGTGAAGTTGTCGCCCAGGTCGGCTTTCAGGATGTCGGATTGCGGCGTGATATTGATCCAGGCCCCGTCGCCGTCGGAGCGGCGGTACTGTACCCGGACGCGCTCGAAAAACGGTTCGTTTTTGTCGTATCCCGACACCGTGATGCGCTTCAGGCTGTTGTCGGTGGCCAACTGCACCCAGCCTTCCTCGGGCACATTGATGGCTACCTCGCTGCAGGGGCGGATGAAATGCACGCCCAGATAAAGCGGCGAGTAGAAGTTCAGGTTATAGTCCACGCCAAGGCCAAGGGCGTAGTTGCGCTCCACCTCGCATTCCGAATGCAGCGCTACCACCAGGCTGTCGTAGTCGTACTCGATCGGACCGCGCTCGATGGTGATGGTTATAGGCACCGACTCGCCGTACGGGACAATGTATTTCTGGGGCTGATCCAGCACGCCGCCGTTGAGTTTGATGACAGCGCCGTGCGGATTGTAGGCCGGAATGGCGGAAAAGACGTAGGGCCAATCTTCATTGGTGGATCCGCTGTTTCCGAGCAGCAGCTGAAACGTCGCCGTTTCGTTGGCCGGCACATTCGTGGCTACGAACGAATTGCCGGGCGCCAGCTGAAGGTTCACGCCCTCGCGGTTGGCCGTACCTTCCTCCCAGGGACAGGACGACTGGCCGGCCTTGATCCGGAATACGGGGGTTTTGTACACGGAGTCCATCGCAACGTCCACCGTGTACGCATCACCGGGATCGTCGTCGGACAACACGTAGCCCGTGGTAATGCCCCTCGAAGTCCCGGCAGTGGAGTCGGACAGGGTCTGACTGGTGGCCGCCACAAAATTGATTTTGCCCACTACCCCGGATTCGTTGAACTCGTAACCGAAATGCGTTTCGGCGCTTTCGGTGCTGTTCAGCATTTCCTGCAACTGGGCGGTGGTGGTGGTATCGCTCGTTTCGGAATACTCGTACTGCACATTGGCGTCGAAGGAAATATTGCGCACGAATTTCGCCTTCTCCTTCAGGCCCGCGTTGCGGTCGATGATAGCCTGCCAGCGTGTCAGCGATTCAGCCGACTGTGCCCTGACGGCGCTGTCCACCGCCGGGTCGTTGGCCAGGGCGTCGAGGTATCGCATCACGTTGTTGATGAGGTGGTACTCCGAATACATGAACACCGACGGGAAAGTGCCGGGTTCGATGTTCAACACCTGCGTTACCCCGGGTGTGCAGGTGTTTTCGTCAAAGGCAACCAAGTCGGCAAAGCCGAAAATGAGGTTGATCCCTTCGCCCACGTAAATATCGGCCCCCTGGGCGCCGCCCACGAGCAGGTCGCCGTCGTTGGTGCTGAATTTTTCGCTCACGCTCATGCAGGTCTGAAACGTGGAATCGGATACTTTTTGATAGGTGACCTGAAACTCGGCGCCGATATCGAAAATAGGGCCGGCATTGATGATCTGGCCGGTGCCTGTAATGGGGAAAATAGTCACCACATTCACGTTGCCGCCCAGGTGAAATTCCGTACCGCCGCCGGCGCCGGTTTCATACTCCAGCGCGACGCGGTAGGTTTTGCAGACACTGGTGTTTTTCTCCAGGTATGCCGAACTACCGTCGCCCGGCGGGTCGCGCAGGATCAGGCTGGGAATTTCGGGCAGCGTGGTAGTGAACGTGTTCGCCTTGTTCCGGATACCTGTTACCACGGCTTGTTTGGTCAGGCTGCCTTCGCGCCCGGCCACCGAGGCGCCCAGGATTTGCAGCGTTTTCAAGTGCGGCGGCGATGGGTTGGGCGTTCCGACGACGAATTTGTACGTCAGTTGTCCGCCGCTCATAGTCGTGTCCAGCACTTCGTCGGAAAAACCGTTGATCATACGGAAGCTGGCCGTATCGAGATAACATACGCCATCGTCGGATGGTGTTGCCACGTATTGTTCTTTCAATTTCAGATTAAGGGTCACCGTCTGGCCTTTTTCCAGGACAATGGCCTCCGGGCTGCAGCCGGACACGGGATCGAGCCCGCTGACGATTTCCACCTGCGGTGGGGCAAAATAAATAAAATCGACGGTCGTATCGCTGGCCGTGAGGTTTACCGTTGAACCTCCCAGCACCTGAAAGGCGGCTTTCACGTCGGGGTCCGAGTGTTCCACGACAGCTACCGTCAGGCTTTCCAGCGGGGGCAATTCCCCGAATTCGTATATCCCCTCCTGATTGTCAATGGTGATCTGCCGTTCCAAACAGCCGTCGGCCGAGCGCACTTTGACGATGCACACCGTGCCCGAGCCGGTACCCGCCGGCGCCTCGATGACCGATTTTTTACACAAACCGCCGGCTACCTGCCCTTTCACCTTCCGGGTGGTGACATCGTTGAACAAAATGCCGGCAATAGGACTGGTGACGTTGCTTACCTCCCAGAAAGCGGGCGCAAAGGCGTGGTCTTCAAAAACAGGGCTCAGCACGGCATTATCGCCGGGGTTGAGGTCTACCACGAATTTACCGGTAGAATCGGTGAAAATTTTGGGATTGAAAGAGGCCCCGTTGACCAGAATTTCCACTTTCGGGGCAAAACAGTCGGTATTTTTATACCGTACAAAGCCCGTTACGGGCACGGTGGAACGGTCGGTGAAATCCACCTGATCCACCGAAGTGATGCTGGGATTCAGGGTGACCTGGCGCGTTACGGGGGAGAACACATGCGGTTCCGTTTTCTGCCGGGCGGTGAAGGGCGTCCAGTCGGCGCCGAAGCCCGTCCCATAGGCCAGCAGCAGGGAGCCGCTGTTGTGGAGGCGGTTGCCGCTGCCTTCGTCGAGGGCAAAATAGGCGCGCAACCCCTTCTCCTGCATATCGCGCGGATTTTGATAATGGCTCAGAATGGTAGCAGCGCCGAGGGTGGTATCGTAAACTGCGATTTCGTCGATCAGCCCGCCAAAGTTATCCACGGTAGCCATGCCGCTCGGACGGGCGCCGAGCATCCACAACTGGGTGCTGTCCGACCAGTTGCCGCTGATATTGCTGTAAGTCTTGCTGCCGAGCAAGATGCCGTTTTTATACGCAGTTACGGTGCGGCTGGTTCCACTGCTGTCGATGGTGAAGGCGAGGTGTTGATAGCCCATGCCAAGGGCCCCAAAGTTTTGCTGCTGCCCGTTGAGGTAAAAGCTGATGTTGCTGGTGTTGCCGCTGGGGGTCAGCAGCAGGCGGAAATCGTTGGCGCCCCATTTTTTGGACAGTACGCACTGGGTGCCGTCCGGGCCGGTGCTGTTGATCCAGAGTTCGATGGCAGCCTTGGGTGTGAGGGAAAAATCGGGCAGGGTGGCATAGTCGCCCTGGTTGCGCACAAAACGAAGGGCGCGGTACATGTAAAAATCCTTGGACGGATTGGCCAGAAAGGTGGCGCCTGTGCCGTAGCTGACCGATTCGATGCGGTAAAAACCGTCTTCGTTCGTACGGCCGGAGGTGCTGACCGGCGGCCGGTCGGCATCGAACGCGGCCCCGCAGAAGTACAGTTTGGTTCGCTTGATGAGGTCGAAAGACTTTGTTCCCTGTTCTTCATCCAATTTCCAATAGTACTTCAGGCCTGGGGTGAGGGAGGAGGCCGTGCCCATCATCACTTCGCCGAGATCGATCTCGTCGAGGCGGCGATGGTACAGGCGCAGTTCATCGATCAGGCCGCTCCAACCGGAATATCCGGTGCGGCTGCCGATACGCAATTCGCCGGCTGAGGGCGGTACCGAGGGAATGGTGGCAATGGACGCCAGGGCGCCGTCGATATACAGACGGCCTTTGCCATCCGCATCTATCGAAAGGGCTACGTTGTGCCAGCCGTTTTTGGTGCTGTCGGGGAACTGGCCGGAGAGCCACGCGGCGCTGTTGTAGGTTTGCGCAACCTCGATGCCTTCATGGCCGCCGGCGCTGGCGATGGGCCGGATAAAAAAGGGGAAAGGCGACAAATCCATCAGGCCGGCATTCGCGGCGGCCGAGTTGGTTTTTACCCAGAACGTGAGCGTCCATTCGCCGTTTGCGGCGGGTAAAATGCTGACCGTATCGCTGAAAAAAGCGCCGTCCCCGGCGTCGAATTTTAATGAAAAACCCTGCATCGGCGTCAGCGTTACAAGCGCGTCGGGCACGGGGCTGCCATTGACGGTTTCTACCTGACCGGTCACCACCCCGTTGGGTACCTGAAAGCCGAGGGCCTTACCGGCCGGGCCTTCGCCGTAGAGATTAATGCCCCGGACTTCATAATTGTAGGGTCTGCCGGCGATCACATTGAAATCATTGAAATTACGGATATTATTGGCTACTGTGGCCAAAAACACGCCGTCGCGGTACAGGTTGAAACCGCCCGTGGGGTTAGGGCCCAGCGGATTGAGTACCCAGGAAATCTGAATGCGGTCGAGCAAATCGCCCTGTGTAGCCGTCACGATCGGCGCGAAGGGGGGAATGAGTATCTGTCCGTAAGACCCGAATGCCATGTCATTTTCAGGCGTCGTAACCGGCCCCACGAGCATTTGCCCGACTATCAGATCGGTGCGGCGCGAAGAGTTGCGCACATCGATGCCGGAACCGTAATTGAAAAACACCTGCCCGGGGCGGATGGAAAAGACGCCGGCAGGACTGCAAGCGGGGTCGGATTGGCCGGAAACGCCCGCCGGCGATCCGGTAAAAATCCACGATAACGCCAAAAGCCGGATAAAACGAAGATATTGCATGAGCGGCAATCAAGTTTGAGACAAAAGGAAGGGTTTGCATCGATTCCGGGGCCGGGAGCAGGGTCAGAATCTTCGGATCGCCCTGACGCGAAGGCCAATCGTCTTGGCGGTCTGAGTTTGTGCGCCATTAATAAAACTCTGAGACCAGGCATTAACGGTGCCGGATGAACTGGAGCTCCAGTAATTCGAATTGGCAAAGCCGCCGAGGCCTGCCGCTTTCAGGTTGTCGTACATCAGGTCGAGTTCGTCCTTATCAGGCAAAAACCAGTCGCTGTAGCCATTCAGCACCAGGTCGTTGCACAGGCGAGCGGCGATGCCCGCCGTGGAACAGCTGTCCAGAATAGAAAGGGTATTGGCCTGGCCGCAGCCCCTTTTGGTACCATAGGCAAAAGTGACCGGCGTACCGGAGCAACCCCAGGCGGCACTGGTCGACTGGTCCGATTCCGCGGCGATCAGCCCGTGCTGTCCCTTGGCGTCTACGTAGAAAATGATGCCGCCGCCGTACGACTCACCGATCTGACGCGTGCTGCCGGTGATATGCTGCCAGCGGGCGCCGTCGTGGTAATAATAGCCTTTCAACTGGTCGGTCTGGTAAACCAGCGTTCCGGTGTCCGGCTGAACCACGGCTTTTTTTTGCGCTTCGGTCATGCGTGGAATGAGTATTCCCCTGGTGGTCGATGTCACGTCGAGTATGGCCGAGGTATGGGGGCTGGTGGTACCGATACCGACCGCGCCGCCGGAAGAGAACTCGTTGCCTGTACCCAGCAGCGACAACCCGGCCGGGGCAGCCGTCAGACGCGGGCGGGGCATATACTCGGGTCCGGAGCCGGAGCCGATACTCACGCCGAGGTAATAGGCCTGGTTGAAAGGGGCGTTCAGGGGCGCTCCGGTACCGAGGATCACGTTGTACTTCCCCCCGGTTACCTTCACGTCGTTGAACACATCGCTCCAAACCAGGTTGGCAGGCGCCGTGGCGGTGGGGCTGTTCCAAAGTTTGAAACAGATCTGGTAAGTACTGTCAGGCGCCGCCTGGCCGTTGTCCTGCAAGAGAATTCCTTGCAGGGAGAGGGTCGCATTTTGGGCAAAACCGGCCTGTGAAACGCCTAAAACCACCGTCGTCATCACGGACAATAGTGTTCTGCTCATGTGGATAAAGGATGAAAATTGCATATCGGGTTGTCGATAAGTTTTGATAATGATCCGCGTGTTGTACATCTTGCCCCCGCACCGGCACTTGGCTCCGTATGCAGGGGCGGAACAGGTGCGTATGTTATACCGAAATGTCGTATCAGGTTTTACCCCAAAGCACACCCCGCCACCGTCTACCGTCTACCGTCCACCGTCTACCGTCCACCGTCTCCCGTGCACCGTCTCAAAAAGCGCGTACCGGCCTTACGCGGTTGTTGGCGCCTTTGTTCATCATCGAAGCGGTACCATTGGTGAAATCGATCTGCCACGCCATCTCATTTTCATCTGAGGGTTGGGTGGAACTCCAGTAATTGGCATTTGCAAACGTGGTGATGCCCTGTAATTTGAGCACGGTATAAATGAGGTTCAACTCGTCTTTTGAAGGCAGGAACCAGTCGCTGTAACCATCGGCCGACACATATTCAGAGCACACGTAAGCGGCCCGGTAATC
>JAKLJF010000001.1:32927-38527 GCA_023151335.1 Thermoanaerobaculia bacterium
TCAGCGATGCCGTATTTGCCTGGCCGCTACCCACGGTTGTACCGGCGGTTTCCCCTCTTTCGTCGTCAAACGGGTCGTCCGACCAGCTCCAGACATTCAGTGAGCTGATGGATGGCGAGGACGTAATGTCGGCGGGCGCTGCTACGAGGCCGTGTTGCCCCGTGGCATCCAGATAAATAATATAACCGCCTTCGTGGAAAGCGCCCAGGGACAACGCCGTGGCACTGAAAGTGGAAATCGCTTGCCAGGTAGTTCCGTTGTGGAAATAGAACCCGGGATCATTGTTGGTCTGGAACACCAGCAGACCTGCCGCCGGTGCGGCAATGGCGTTGCGTTGCGCCTGCGTCATCCGGGGGATCAGCATGCCTTGTGTGGCGGATTGCACGGCCACCAGCGCGCTGGTGGTATCGGGCCGGGCCGTGCCAATCCCCATGGGCCCCGCCGACGGCAGGATATTGCTCTGTCCCTGAAGGGACAGAACGAAAGGGGCCGAGGTGAGCATGGGCCGCGGTTGCAGTTCCGGCCCGGAGCTCATGCTGATACCGAGGTAATACGTTTGATCGAAAGGCGCGTCGAGCGGTTTGGACCCCGTGCCGAGCAAGACGTTGTACACGCCGCCGGTGATTTCCACATCGGTAAAGCTGTCCTCCCACACCTTGTCGGCGTTATTGGTACTGGTCTGGTGTTTCCAGAGCCTGAATTTGAGCGTGTAAGTGCCGTCATCCACGGCTTTGCCGTCATTTTTGCGCAGTACGCCCTGCACCGACAGCACGGCGGATTGGGCATGCAGACGGCAAAGGAGGATATTCATCAGCAGCATAAGACCTGCCGTTCGATAAAAAAATACTTTTTGCATGGATGAAAAAGTTCGTTGAATGGGTGATGCAACAACTCCGGTTGCAAGGGCGCCGCGCCTAAAATTTTCGGATCATCCGCACCCGGCCGATGGTGCTTTTGTTCACGGCCTGCGGCATCACGGCAGGATCGCTGGTAAATTGCAGGCTGTAGGCCGTATTGGCGTCGTTTTCAGTGGAGCTCCAGTAGTAGGCATCGGCGCCGAACCCACCCAAACCCGCCAGGTGCAGGTTTCGGTGCATGAGTAGCAACTCATCCCGGGAGGGCAAAAACCAGTCGCTGTAATTATTCTGTACCGGATCTTCCGCGCGATCCGCGGCGGGCGCGACGCTGCAATTTTCGATAATGGAATAGGTATTGGCTTCGCCGCTGCCTACGGCCGTACCGCGCGCTGCGGGAATGGCTGTACCCGGACACCCCCAGGAAAAGTTAACCGCATCGTATCCGCTCGTTACGCTGGCCACCACCAGGCCGTTGACGCCCGAGGGTTCGAGATAAAAGATGATCCCTCCCGCGTGGGTGTCGCCGATTTCCAGGGGCGCCGCGGCGGCAAATTCGTTGACCGATTTCCAGGCCGACCCCGTGTAGTAGTAAAAGCCGGGGGTATTGTCGGTTTGGTAAATCAACAATCCTGCGGCCGGGCTGGCAATCGCATCGCGGCCGGCTTTGTTCATGCGCGGCGTAAGCAGCCCGCGGGTGGTGGATTGCATTTCGAGGATGGCGCTCGAATGGGGGTTAAGGGTATTCACCCCCACACTGCCCGCCGAGGGAAATATATTGGAAGTACCCAGCAACGACAGCGCATAAGGAGCGGAGGTGAGCCGGGGCCGCGGAATGAACTCTTCTCCGCTGCCATTGCCGATACTCACTCCCAGAAAGTAGGGGCGGTCGAAGGGCGCGCTCAACACCACGGCGCCGTCGCCCAGCACCACGTCGTACAGGCCGCCGATGATGGATACATTGGTTTTAGTCTCCATCCATACGGTGTTGCCGCCCGTTTCGGCATCCCATAGTTTAAAAGTAAGGGTGTAATTGCCGCCGTTTGGCACCGTGGCGCCATCTGCATTTTTTAAGACGCCCTGTACGGCAAGGGTAGCATTTTGCGCCAGTAGCGCCGAAAAGGCAAAAAAGGTATGAATGCCCCAAACGAATAGCAGGCGCCGCGCGTCTCTTTTTTTCATAAATCGAATGATTGTCGCTAAAAAATAGGCCATCCGGCCAGAGAAGCGGTTTTGAAAAACCCAACGCCCGGGAACCGCAATCCACACAGCCGGTGAGGTGCGACAAAAGTATCGCCGGGCCCCTCTGAGGCACTGCCACTATTCTTTCAAAAAGGAGGAGTATTCTGTCAAACAATCAAATTGCGCCGGTATTCAGAGGGGGTGACGCCGTATTCTTCCAAAAATACGCGGCTGAAAAACTTGGGGTCGTTGAACCCCGTTTCGTAGGCCACGTCGCTGATAAGCAGCGAAGGGTCGGCCAGCAAAACGCGGGCCTTTCGCAAACGCACAGCGCGCACGTACAGCGTGAGCGAACGCCCCGTCAGCGCCGTCACTTTCCGGTGAACAACCGGGTAACTCATGCCGAGCATCCGGCTGATGTCTTCCACGGTGAGGTTGGGCTGCAACAGGTTTTCTTCCACTACCGCCCTGATTTTTTCCAGAAACCGGTCTTCGCGATCCGGGCTTTCGCCGCCCTGCCCGGATTCCGGCAACGCTGTGCCTGCGCGGGAAGGATTTGAATATTTGGCTTGCAGTTTCTTCCGCGTTTCCAGCAAATTGGCCAGCACGGCCCGCAATTCTTCCGGGTGGAAAGGTTTGGCCAGATAAGCGTCAGCGCCGTGCTGCAGTCCGGCAATCCGGTCATGCACGCCCGTGCGGGCCGTGAGCAGAACGACCGGAATATGGCTGCTCCTTTCGTCGTTTTTCAATTGCGCGCACACTTCAAATCCGTCTTTCAGCGGCATCATCACGTCCGATACGATCAGATCGGGGATGTGTTCCAGGGCCATGTCGACACCTTCCTGACCATTGCGGGCCAGCAACAACCGGTATTGATCCTGAATACAGGACATGACGTACCTGGCCAGGTCGGCATGATCCTCGATCACGAGCGCCAGGGGGCGCTCGTCGGGTTTGCCGTCCCCGGGTAGCCCGGCAGGAACGGGCGCCTCCGGCAACAATCCCGGTAGTTCTGCCGCCGGCGATGGACCGGCTGGTTGTCCAGCCGCGTTATGCCGTACGGGCAGCGTCACCGAAAATATGGCGCCGCCGTGTACCCCGTTCTCTGCCGATACCTTGCCGCCAAGCAGTTGTACCAGTTCGCGTACGAGCGCCAATCCGATTCCGGTGCCGTCGCTTTGCCGCGTAGGCGAGTCATCAGCCTGGTAAAAGCGGTTAAAAACAAAAGGCAGTTTTTCAGCCGGGATACCCGGCCCCGTATCTGACACCCGGATCAGTACCGCGACCGGTTCCGCATGGCCCTCCTGCACCTTCTTTTGCGAAAGCCCGATATCGATCCGGCCGCCCGGCGACGTAAACTTCATCGCATTGGACAGGAGGTTCACCAGAATAGTTTGCATTTTTTCAGGGTCGTAATCCATAGGCAGGGCAGCTATATCAGCAGTAAAATGCAGTTCCAACCCCCTGGATATCGCATAGGAATGATACGACTCAACGATGTACCGGATAAAAACCACCATGTCGCCATATTGCCAGTGCACAGCCATCTTGCCGGCTTCAATTTTCGACAGGTCGAGCATCTGATTGATGAGCCGCAGCAATTGGTAACCGTTTTGCTTTACCTGTTCCAGCAACAAGCCCTGCGCCTGGGCGCCCTGGCCAAACAGATACTGCCTTACCTGTTCCGTGATACCCAGGATAACGGTCAGCGGCGTTCGAAATTCATGGGTAATATTGGTGTACAAACGGGCTTTGACCAAATCGATCTCCCGCAGCCGGATGGCTTCCGCCTGTTCGAGCCGGCGGCGCAACTGTACGCGGTAAAATCCGTAAACGCCGGCCACGACCAGTATTGCGTACAGGGCATAAGCCAAAGGAGAAGCATACCACGGCGGCAGGATCACGATACGCAAAGAAACGGGCGTATCATTCCATACCCCGTCGCTGTTGGCAGCTTTTACGTGAAACGTATAGGCGCCCGGTGACAGATTGAGGTATTGGGCCGTGTGATTAAATCCCTGATGCGTCCATGGCGGCTCGGCGCCTTCGAGATAAAACCGGAACTGGTTGCGCAAGGGGTTGGCGTAGTCGAGGGCGGCAAATTCGACGACCAGATTATTGCGCCGGTGGCCCAGTTCAATTCGCTCGGTATATTCGATGCCGTTGGCAAGGATAGCCGCTGAATCGCGCGGATCCAAGGGATGGCCGTTCACGCGCAGCGCTGTCAGACGCACCCGCGGCGGGTGCGGATTGGGCAACAACTGTTTGGGGTTGAAAATAGTCAGGCCTTCCACTCCCCCGAACATCAGCCGGCCGTCGGGCATCGATCCGTAGGCATATACGTTGAACTCATCGCCGGGCAGACCGTCGGACCGGGTAAAGTACTGGAACCTGCGCGCATTTACGTTAAAACGGACCAACCCGCGATTGGTGCTCAGCCAGAGTACCTGTCCCTCCGGCGGCACCGGCAATTCCGGCACAATACCATAAATTACATTATTGGGTAAGCCGTTTTTTGTGGTAACATGGGTAAAATGGCCGGTTCTGGTATCCAAACGGCTCAACCCGGCGCCGGTACCCATCCAAAGAACGGCGGAATCGACCGGATCGGTCGCCACGCATTTGATGTTGTTCACAGGGATGCTGTTGCGGGTGGCCGGGTCGTTTTGCAACAAGCTAAACCGGAAATTCCCGCTGCCATCGGGCTGTGCCCGTATGATGCCCGACGGCAGCGCTATCCAATGGCTGCCGTCGGCTGTCTGATCAACAGCAAGCACCATCGAAGCGTCTTTGGCCAGCTGCCGGTAGTCGTACGACTTCCAAATGCGCGTTTGAATATCCAGACACCGCATTTCATAGGGCAAATAAACCCAAAGCAGGTCAGGGGCCGTATGGCGCAATGCCAGTGCCCCGAAATAATCGGGAGGCTTGAGCGGGAAGGTGAATACTTCGGTCCGCCCGTCTGCCTGATGATAACAAATGATCTTGTACTCGGGGCGTCCTACACATTTGCCTCCCGTCCACAGGTTACCGGCCGCGTCGGCAACAGTGTAGCTCGCCACCACGTCGCGCAAAGCCGCTTGAAACGGATATGGCAACAGCGTCCTGGTATCCGGATCGAGGCAACAATTGCTGTTTTTATCCGCGCCCGGCAAGTAGATACGGCTAAGCCATATCCGGCCACGCGCATCAATGTAAGGTTTGCTGCGTATGGATTGGTTGAGTAAAAAATTGCTGAAAGCCGCGGCACGCGGGTTGAAGAACCGAAGGCCGTGCGCATTGGTGCCAAACCAGCATATACCGTTTGCGTCGGAAAGGCTGGACACTACTCCCTCCGGAATTTGCAGGTACACCAGGGCGTTTTCCGGCCCTGCCGCATCGGGCAATTGGCGAAGATCCATTTTCAACCCGCATATCTGTTCGCCAAAGCTCAACCATAACAACTGGTTAACGCGGTCGAAATGATACACGCGCCTGATTGGACTGACGGCCCTGATCTTCCGCCACGGCGATCCGGGGCGGGAGGGGTCGAAATGCACCAGTTGCTGGTGGCCGTCCAGCCAC
>JAKLJF010000200.1 GCA_023151335.1 Thermoanaerobaculia bacterium
TAAGCAACAGGGAAGTCAGGATGTTGCTGATGGCTTCAGAGGCCGTGCGCGCCACGCGGGAAGGAATGTTGGGCACGCAGTAATGGATGACGCCGTGTTTGACAAAAGTGGGTTTGTCGAGGCTGGTGGTTTGGGAGGTTTCGAACACGCCGCCCTGGTCGATACTCACATCCACAATCACCGAACCGGGTTTCATCCGTTGTACGATATCTTCGGGCACGATCACCGGTGTGCGGCCGTGCGGCGAGTGGATGGCGCCGATGGCGACGTCGGCGGTGATCAGCTGTTCGCGCAGGTGGTGGGGGTTGATGACAGAAGTATGCAGCTGCCGGCCCACGTGTTTTTGCAGCCGCATAAGTTTGTACACGTTGTTGTCGAAAATACGCACCTCGGCGCCGAGGCCGATGGCCGTGCGGGAGGCGAATTCGGCCACTACGCCGGCCCCAAGGATGATCACCTTGGCCGGCGGCACGCCGGCGATACCGCCGAGCAATACCCCCTTGCCGCCCCGGGCCGTGGACAGCAAGTCAGCGGCGATCAGAATGGCGCTGGTGCCGGCAATTTCACTCATGATCCGGACAATAGGGAATACGCCCGTATCGTCGTCGCGGATGTACTCCATCGCCAGGGCGATCACGCGTTTTTTCTGCAATTTGGTGATGTATTCCGGATTCAGGAGGGGGAGGTGAATAGGTGAAATGATCACCTGATTGGGTCGCATCAGGTCGATTTCTTCCAGGGTCAGCGGCGCAACCTTGATGATAACGTCCGCCTTAAACACTTCCTCCCGGCTTTTGGCTATTTCGGCGCCAGCCTCGGAGTAATCATGATCGCTGAATTTGGATTTTTGTCCGGCGCCGGCCTCCACCAGTATACGGTGGCCGTGCGCTATGAGGGTCGCTACCGAATACGGCACAAGCGCCACGCGGTTTTCCTGCAGGGTGGTTTCCCTCGGAATACCGATAAACAATTGTTGATGTTTGGGCGCCACTTCCAGCGTTTCCGTTTGTGTGGCTCTCTGACCGAGCGTGGTAGCGAGGGTTTCCATTCTTTGTAAATTTGAATAAGCGCTTAATGGAGCCTACAAAATTAGGAGTCGCCGGGCGGTTTCACTTAAAATATCCAACTGAATTTTTGCGGCGTCTTCGGGGAGGAACGCTTCGATGACCTGCGGCCATTCGATAAAACAGTACCACGGATCGTATAATAACTCTCCGATACCGGCATCCAGCGCCTCTTGCGGCGAGTTTAAGCGGTACAGATCGAGATGATGAACGAAGGCTGGTTCTCCCGCGGTATCGAGGTAGCGGTATTCATTTACCAGGGAAAACGTCGGGCTGGTAGGCGTGTCCTCCACGTCCAGCCAGCGGCAAAACGCCTGCACCAGGGTAGTTTTACCGGCGCCCAGGTCGCCATACAAGGCTATTTTGCGCCGACCGCCCAGCATTTCTGCCAGCCGGGGCATGGCGTCGTCGAGTTCGGCCAGGGAGTGAACCAGAATTTCCACGGCAGTATTATTTTTTGCAAAGGTACGTCATCCTTTTTTTGGAAACTTTGGCTCCTGATGGTTTATACAATTGAAAAAATCAGGCAAATACTGGAGGCCGGGTGGTTACAACAGGCACGGCCGGAAGCTGCCGCGGAGCACCTGCTGTTCGACACCCGGTTGGTGGTTTCACCGGCAACCTCGATCTTCTTTGCATTGGTCGGCGAGCGGCAGGACGGGCATCAGTACCTCGTGCACGCCTATGCCATGGGCGTCCGGCATTTTGTGGTAAGCAAACCGGTCGATACCGCGGCATTTCCCGGGGCTAATGTTTTGCGGGTAGGCGATACACTGGCTGCAATGCAAACACTGGCCGCCCGTCACCGGGCACAATTTGCCTTGCCGGTGATCGGTATTACCGGCAGCAACGGCAAGACGGTAGTCAAAGAATGGCTGCACCAGTTGTTGCACCGGAAGTTCAATATTGTTCGGAGCCCTAAAAGTTACAACTCGCAGATCGGCGTACCGCTTTCCGTGTGGCAGATCCGGCCGGAACATACCCTCGGTATTTTTGAAGCCGGGATTTCGAAACCGGGTGAAATGGAACGGCTCGAACGGATCATCCGGCCGGATATCGGCATCATCACCAACCTGGGGCCCGCGCACCGCGAAGGTTTCCCTTCCGACGAAGTCAAACTGGCCGAAAAAATGCGCCTGTTCGAGCACGCCAACACCCTGGTTTTTTGCGCTGCTCACGAGATGATCGCCCGCGCGGCGCAGACATGGGTAAAGGCAAAACCCGGACGACGCCTGATTGCCTGGTCGTTGGAAATTCAAAGTTTGAAGTTCGAAGTTCGAAGTTCGGACGCCGGACTTCAAACTTCAAACTTCAAACTTCCAACTATTTTCCCCGATCCCGCTTCCATAGAAAATGCCTGCCATTGTATGGCGGCGATTGTGGCCCTGGGCCTGGATCCGGCGTCATTCCGGCGCCAGTTGAAACGCCTGGAACCGGTGGAAATGCGCCTCGAACTGAAAGCGGGTATCAACCGCTGCATGGTCATCAACGATTCGTACAGCAACGACCTGGCTTCCCTGCGCATCGCCCTTCAATTTGCCCGTCAGCAGGCGCATGGCGGCCGGCTGACGCTGATCCTGTCCGATTTCCTGCAAACGGGCCAGGACAAGCGGCCATTTTACAAAACGGTAGCCCGCACCCTGCAGGAGCAGCAGGTGGGCCGGCTGATCGGGATCGGGTCCGATATACCGGTTATACAGGCGCATTTGCCGACCGGTTTCGACACGACCTTTTACGCCGACACGCACGATTTTTTACACCACCTGCAACGGCATGATTTTCACGACGAGCTGGTGCTGGTAAAAGGCGCGCGCGCCTTCGCGTTCGAACGCATTGCCCGCCGGCTGGAACAAAAAGCCCACAAAACTGTACTGGAGGTCAATCTCAGCGCGCTGTTACACAACCTGAATACCTATCGCCGGCTGCTTGCTCCGGGCGCCCGTATGATGGTGATGGTAAAGGCCTCCGGCTATGGCAGCGGCTCGGCCGAGGTGGCCAAATTGCTTGAGTTTCACAAGGTCGACTATCTCGGCGTGGCTTACGCCGACGAAGGTATAGAACTGCGGCACGCCGGCGTTACCCTGCCCATTCTGGTGCTCAACCCCGAACCGGCCAGTTTCGACGCCCTGTACCGCTACCGGCTCGAACCAGAGGTTTACAGCCTCGCCCTGCTCGAACAACTGATCCAGTTTGCCGGTAAAGACAAGGATCTGTCCGTGCATTTGAAACTCGATACCGGCATGCACCGGCTTGGATTTGAAGCGAATGATATGCCCGCATTGACGGCTCAATTGCAGAAACACCCGAATATCCGGGTAAAATCGGTGTTTTCCCACCTGTCGGCCAGCGACGCTCCGGGCCACGATGCGTTTACCCACCAACAGGCCGCGGCATTCAGCGCCATGTATGAACCGATCACGGAAGCGCTCGGATACCGGCCGCTGCGGCACCTTGCCAACACCGGCGGCATCGCGCGTTTCCCCCAGTATCATTTCGAGATGGTGCGATTGGGTATCGGGCTGTACGGCATCGATTCGGGTGGCCTGCAAGACCAACTGCAGGCCGTGAATACCCTGAAGGCAACGATCAGCCAGATCAGGGAACTTCAGCCCGGCGAAACGGTGGGCTATAACCGGAATGGCCCCGTCATGCGCCCCAGCCGCATCGCCACGATCAGTATCGGCTATGCCGACGGCTTCCTGCGGCTGGCCGGCAATGGGCGGTATTCCGTACTGGTGCACCGGCAAAAAGCCCCCACCATCGGCAATGTGTGTATGGATATGACGATGATCGACGTAACCGGCATTCCGGAAGCCCGCGAGGGCGACGAGGTCGTCATCTTCGGCGAAAACCTGCCGGTACAGGAACTGGCCGCCTGCCTGCAAACCATTCCCTATGAAGTTTTCACCAATATCGCGGAGCGGGTAAAACGGGTGTATTGGCAGGAGTAAAGGACAATTGGCAGTAAGCAGTTGGCAGCAGGCAAATTTGCCGTTGGCAATATTGGGGAATTAAATTTACCTTTGCGGCGTTTTAGTCCCGAACCAATCAACCAATAACTGAAAAAGACGGGCCCGTAGCTCAGGTGGTTAGAGCGGCTGACTCATAATCAGATGGTCGCGGGTTCAATTCCTGCCGGGCCCACTCCACTTAAAGGCGACTGATGCGTTTTACCTGCGCGGGTCGCCTTTTTGTTTTTGCGGAAAATCGCAAAAACCGGTTCCTTTGGCCAAAAATTCCGCTATGAAACAAATTCGCTGGTTCGAACGTCGCTTCGACTTCGACAAGAATCAAAACATTTTCCCGTCTATCGTTGAACGCCTGAGCGGTACGCCCGTCCGCTTGGAAGATAAACTGGCCGCTATTCCGGAAGAATGGCTGCGCGTCCGTTTGGACAGCAGCTGGAGCATCCTGGAAAATGTGGGTCATTTGACCGACCTTGAGCCTTTGTGGCAGGGGCGTTTGGAAGATTTCCTGTCCGGCGCCGTCACGCTGCGGCCAGCCGACCTGAGTAATGCCCGCACCGACGCGGCCAATCATAATGCTTCAAGCCCGGAGGCCTTGCTGGCCGAATTCCGGGCTGCCCGCACCCATACGCTCCGCCTGCTTGAAGGACTGACAGAGGATGATATTTTTCGCGAAGCCCTGCACCCGCGCCTGCAACAGCCTATGCGGCTGATGGATTCCTTTCTTTTCGTTGCCGAGCACGACGATCATCATCTGGCCAGAATAACGGAGATTGTTCGGAGTATGAAATCATAGGCAGGCAGTTAGCGGTTATTTTATTAAATTTCGGAATTATATTCTTTTTGGTTAATTTTTATCCTTTCCGGTAAAATTGTCTTCGGAAAGGTCTTAAAATTATTTTTCGACAAAAAATGCCTCTTTTCGCTGATTTTGGCTTTAACTTTGCCGTGTAAATCAGGCAAAAAATCGCAAAACCCCATTTGAGTGCATTTTAAAAGCCGATTTTCGCTGAAAAACCAATGAATTTACTCTTTTTCGCCCGCCCGCCCCTCCTCTATCTTTTCCAAATATTGTTCTAAGTCTACACAACTTCGTATTATCCCGTATCAGCCGGACATTCTTCGAACTTTGAACTTCAAACTCTAACATCACATGTCGCTCACCCGTTTCAACGCACTTCAAACCATTGAAAACCGCCTGGAACCGCTACCCGCTGAATTTGGCGAGAGCGCCGCGGAAACCATTGCCTCCTATTTCGGCGAAAATGTTTTCGGCGACGAGGCTATGAAGAAGTACCTGCCTGAAAATGCCTATCTCAGTGTAAAAGCCGCTATGCAAAGCGGGCAAAAACTCGGCCGGGAAATCGCCGACGTGGTCGCTGCCGGCATGAAAGAATGGGCCCAGGACAAAGGCTGCACGCACTTTGCGCACTGGTTCCAGCCGCTTACCGGCAAAACCGCTGAAAAACACGACTCCTTTTTTACCATGACGCACGACGGCCGTGTGATCGAGGAATTCGCTGGCGGCGCCCTGGTACAACAGGAACCCGACGGCTCGTCTTTCCCCTCCGGCGGCATGCGCAGTACCTTTGAAGCCCGCGGTTACACCGTGTGGGATCCGAGCAGTCCGGCTTTTATACTGGAAGTAGGCGACGGCAAAACCCTGTGTATCCCGACCATTTTCGTGACCTATGGCGGCGAAGCGCAGGATTTTAAACTGCCGCTGCTCCGTTCGCAATCGTTCCTCGACAAGGCCGCGGTGCCCGTTTGCCAGCTGTTCGACCCCAACGTGACCAAAGTGACGGCTACGCTGGGCTGGGAACAGGAATATTTCGTCATCGACGATGCCCTGTACAACGCCCGTCCCGACCTGGTGATGACGGGCCGTACCTTGCTTGGCCGCCCTGCTACCAAACACCAGCAACTGGAAGACCATTACTTTGGCTCCATACCCGAACGCGTGTACTTCTTCATGCGCGACCTGGAAACGGAAAGCCACAAACTCGGTATTCCCGTGCGTACCCGCCACAACGAGGTAGCGCCCGCGCAATACGAAGTGGCGCCGGTGTTTGAAGAGATCAACGTGGCAGTAGACCACAACCAACTGCTCATGGATCTGATGGACCGCGTGGCGCGCCGGCACAAACTGCGCGTGCTGCTCCATGAAAAACCCTTTGCCGGCATCAACGGTTCGGGCAAACACAACAACTGGAGCATGGGCGCCAACACCGGCGTCAACCTCCTGTCGCCCGGCGATACACCCAGCCGCAACCTGCGTTTCCTGACGTTTTTCGTCAACACCATCATGGCCGTGTATAAATACGCCGACGTGTTGCGCGCCAGCATCGCCCACGCCGGTAACGATCACCGCCTGGGCGCCAACGAGGCGCCGCCGGCCATCATCTCGGTATTTATCGGCGAAGCAATGAGTAAACTGCTCAACCAGATCGCCAACGGCAAAAAAACCGACGATGCCGCCGTCAAACGCGCTATCGACCTGATCGCCAAACTGCCCAACCTTGAGCTGGACAACACCGATCGCAACCGCACTTCGCCCTTTGCCTTCACCGGTAACAAGTTTGAGATCCGCGCCGTCGGTTCCTCGCAAAACTGCGCCGGCCCGATGACCGTGATGAACACCATGATGGGCCTGCAACTGCTCGAATTCAAAAACGACGTAGAAAAAGCGATGGCTAAAGGCACAGAGAAGGAAGAAGCCATCCTGATGGTGTTGAAAAACTATATCCGTAAATCAAAACCGATCCTGTTTGAAGGAAACAACTATTCCGACGAGTGGAAACAGGAAGCAGCCCGCCGTGGTCTGTCGAATCACACCAATACGCCGGAAGCGCTCGACGTGCTTAATACCAAACTGGCTAAGGATTTCTTCGGCAAATCCGAAGTGCTCAATCAAACGGAACTGGAAGCTTTCCTGACCGTACAACAACACGCCTATTGCACCAAACTGGATATCGAGGCCAAAACGCTCGAAGAACTGGTCAATTCCACTGTTATGCCTGCTGTACTGCGCTACCAAACCGAACTGGCCGATAATATCGCCTCCCTGAAATCCATTGGGATGGAAGATGCTGCCGGCTACCAGAAAGAAACGCTTCAGCGTATAGTGAAAAACGTTGCAACGGTCAGCGGCAGCCTGAAAAAAATACACCAGGCGCTGGAAGAAGTACATCATACAGAAGATCTGCGCAGGGAAGCCGACATCCTTTGCAACGTGGTGAAACCCGAAATGGATACCATCCGCACTGCCGTCGATGACCTCGAAGGTATCGTGGACGACCAGTACTGGCCGCTCGTGAAATACCGCGAATTGTTGTTTGTGCGGTGATGAAGGGGGGGATGAGGGTTTAGATGGTTTAGAGGGTTTAGAGGGTTTAGAGGGTTTAGATGGTTTAGATGGTTTAGAGGGTTTGGAAAGGGAGCCCGCAGCCATTCTCTTTAACAGGCAGATGCCCGGATCGGGCGCCTGCCTGTTTTTTCATGCGTTATGCCAAATGGATAGTCAATGGCCTGGATGTCAGCCCGTACGACAACCCATTCGTCAGACGAATAAGACCCGCCCGCCCGCTACCAGCGCAGCCATGTAGTTTGGTTGGAGGTGTCATCGCGACGCAGGAGCGATGTCATCTCCAACCAACCGGCACGCCGAAAGTCTGTTAAAACATTTCTGCCGCCGCCGGCGTTCTCTAAACTATCTAAACCATCTAAACCATCTAAACATCTAAACCCTCATAAACCATCTAAACCCTCATAAACCTTCATAAACCATCTAAACTATTCCTCGTCCATGAGCATCACCTTCACCGAACAAGACTACCACAATTTTCAGCGCAAAGTGGAGCGCTACCGGGAAGTATTGGAGAACACCAAAACATACCGGGCAATCTGGCACAAAAACCTGAAAAAAGATATCCTGGAACTACTCCATAAAGCCGCTGTACTGGCCAATCTGCCCTGTACAATTGAGGAGCGTAGCGACATCCGGAACCTGGAGGCTGTCACCCTGTCCCTGGGGAGCGTAAAAAGCGGCCTGGGTGAACCGGTGGGCGATGGCCTGCATCGCGACCTGATCAAACAAAACGGCTCGCTGGTGTATCAGCAGTTGTTTAACGGCAAAATCCTCGTCCTGATCAATTATCCCTATATC
>JAKLJF010000201.1 GCA_023151335.1 Thermoanaerobaculia bacterium
AACTTTGTGCGGGCAGGACGGGCACCCTTTTGCCGGTCGCGGGAACGATTGTCATAACTTTTTGATTATAAACTCATTAAATTATGACTTTGCCCGATCAACAATAGAAACATGGCGATTTATTCCATCCGAGATCTGGAAAAACTTACCGGAATCAAGGCGCATACCATACGGATGTGGGAACAGCGCTATCACCTCGTTGCGCCCGCCCGCACCGATACCAATATCCGGTACTACACCGACGAAAACCTGCGGCACCTGTTCAATGTGGCCCTGCTGAACCGTTATGGCTACAAGATCAGCAAGCTGGCTAAAATGCAGCCGCAGGAAATCGCCGCGCGGGTGGCGGAGATCGCCGAAAGCAACGGCAGCGCCAATTCACAGGTCGACGCCCTGACGCTCGCCATGATCGACCTGGACGAAATAGCCTTCGACCGGATTTTTTCTACTTACGCCTGGGAACACGGCTTCGAAAAAACCATGCTCGAACTGGTGTACCCTTTTCTCGACAAGCTGAACGTGCTGTGGCTCACACACAGCGTGAGCCCGGCACATGAAAAGTTCATCACCAACCTCATCCGCCGCAAGCTGATGTGCGCCATCGACAAGGAACCCTCCGACAGCCAGCGGGAAGGCGCCAAATTTTTACTCTACCTGCCCGAAGGCGAAAGCCAGGAACTGACCCTGTTGTTCATGCACTACCTGCTGCGCAGCCGGCGCCAGAAAGTGGTGTACCTGGGCCCCCACACCTCCTTAGCCGACCTGCGCGACGCCTGCCAGCCCTTCCGGCCCGATTACGTGTTTACCATCCTGCAGGAGCCGCTGGCCCGGCAATCGGTACAAAGTTATCTCGACAATGCCGCGCAGTCCATCACCACCGGCCGCCTCTTGCTCAGCGGCGCCCAACTGTTCGTCAACCCCATCAAGCTGCCATCCAACGCCCAGGTGCTTGGCGGGTTGCCCGATGCTTTACAGTTTTTGGACCGCCTGGTAATAGAGCAGCGCGGAAACGGGCATTGAATGCTCCAAAATTTCACCTTGCCATTGTTTTTACAACTGATGCGGATCATCCTGCGCGTCGCTCCCCGTCATGGATTTATATTGTTTTAGTCCGGAAACTTGAACCCTTGAAGTACGGGGTTTATTTGTTTCATAAACTAAAACGAAAGCGCCATGAAAAAGTATCTGATTGTCTTCCTGATCTTGGGTGCAGGCATAATGTTTGTCGTTTACAGTTGCTCGATGGTGGGATTGGGTATCGGGGCGGCCATAGATGCCAGGAAAACCAGGAGTATTGCAGGATGGGAAGTATTTGAACTCCCAAAAGATGCAACTATTACCGTTTACCACAAAAATGGTTCATCGCCGGTCCGGGGCAAATTTAAGGGCGGGGCAATGGCAAATCCGGCTTTGGATACCGCCGTCAATGTCGTACTGATCGAAGTTCCCGGAAAACAGATCAGGGATATACCGGTGAGCGATATTAACTACATTGCAGTTAAACAAAAAACAAACACCGCGAAAATCATCGGATTTCTGGTCGGCTTAACGGCAGACGTTACTATCGTGGTTGTTGCAAATGAAATGTCAAGGTGGGAATCCAATTTTATGCAGCCACCTGACACCGGCTCCTCCTGCCCCTATTTCTACAGTTTCGACGGCACGGATTACCGCCTCGACGCCGAATTGTTCGCCGGCTCTTTTTTTAAAAGCGCCGAACGCCCCGACTGGGACAATCTCGATCACCTGAAACCGGTCAACGGCGTTTACCGGATTAAAATGACAAACGAACTGGAGGAGACACAATACGTGGATCATCTCCAATTGCTCGCCATCGACCACCCCGCCGGCAGCCGGGTGTATCCGTCCTATGGCGGGAAGTTGTTCACCCTGAATGAACCCAAAGCGCCGCGCACCGCTCGCGATTACGCCGGCACAAACGTACTCGACCGTATAAATGCCAATGATGGGGAAGTCTGGCTGAGCAATCCGTTCGGCCGCGATCCGCAACAGCCGGAAGACCTGCGCGACGGGTTGACTTTGGAGTTTGACCGGCCCGCCAACACAACATCCGCGGCCCTGCTGCTGCGCGTGCAGAATACCGCGTGGAACTCCAGTCTGTTAAGAAATTTCCTGACACTGCCCGGCGATCAGCTTGACCAATGGTACGCCGCCCTGGAACAGTCCGACGAAGCGCACAATGCGGTGCACCGCGCTATGATCCGGGAAACTGCCCTGCGGATACACCTCTGGGACGGCGCACAGTGGCGACCGTCCGGCCATGTGTGGGAAGTGGGTACGGCCATTGCCAAAGACGTGGTGGCGGAAATCGACCTGACCGGCATTCCGGGCAATACCCTCAAACTCAAACTGGAATCCACACCGGGCCTGTGGCTGGTGAACAGCGTACAGGCCGACTTTTCCTACTACACTATCCCCCGCAATGCGCAGCCGGTGCCGGTGCAAAAAGCCGTGGATCAGGATGGCCGGGATGTTACCACCTTGTTGCATCAAGCCGATAACCGGTATTATGAAATGACCAGAACCGGCGATGCGGTGGAGCTGGAATTCATGGCGCTTCCCCCCGGTAAGGGCAAGGAACGCAGTTTCGTCCTGCAGGGCAGCGGTTATTATAAGGTGATGATGGAGCCCAATGGAACGCCGCGTATGGCGGAAGCGCAGGAACTGATTGAAAAACCCGGCGCCTTCGCGCGTTTTGCTGTTTCCACCCTCAATCAGGAAATAGCGAAATACCTGCGGACAACACACGTGGTTCAATAAAGGCCGGTTTTATCTTTGCCCTAAAACTGCCCATGCTGAATCTGGAACAATTGCGCGCCGACACCCCCGGGTGCACGCATCGTATTCACCTGAACAATGCCGGTTCGGCCCTTCCGCCGGCGCCGGTGCTGCAGGCGATGCAAAAACACCTGGAACTGGAGGCCCGTATTGGCGGCTACGAAGCCGCCGACCAGGTCGCGGCGGACATTGCCGGTTTTTACGACGCCGTTGCGCGGCTGCTGAATACGCGGTCGCGCAACATCGCTTTTGCCGCCAGCGCCACCGACGCCTACGCCCGCGCCCTGAGCGCCATTCCCTGGCAGCCCGGCGATGTGATCCTCAGCACCGAAAACGACTACGTTTCCAACCAGATCGCTTTTCTGTCCCTGCAAAAGCGGTTTCAGATACAACTGCTGCGGGCGCGTGACCTGCCCGAAGGCGGTGTGGACGTGGCCGATATGGAACGCCTGATCCGGGAACGCCACCCCAAACTGGTAGCGGTCACCCATGTACCTACCAACAGTGGCCTGGTGCAGCCGGTGGAGGAGATCGGCCGGATCTGCCGGGCGGCCGGAGTCTGGTATCTGGTGGACGCCTGCCAGTCCGCCGGACAAATGCCGCTCGACGTGGAGCGTATCGGCTGCGATTTTTTATCGGCCACCATGCGAAAATTTCTGCGCGGCCCGCGCGGGGCGGGTTTTCTGTACGTGTCCGACCGGGTGCTGGACACAGGCCTGGAACTGCTGCTACCCGACATGCGCAGCGCCAACTGGACGGGTCCGGATACCTATGATCCCGCCCCGGATGCCCGCCGCTTCGAATACTGGGAAATGCCGCCCGCTCTCCTCCTCGGCAGCAAAGCCGCCGCCGAATACGCCCTGGCTGTGGGTATGGACCGGATTGAAGCCCGCGTCCGCCAACTGGCGGGTCTGACCCGCCGCCTGTTGGCAGATTTACCCGGCGTGCGCGTGCTCGATCAGGGGCGCTACCTGTGCGGCATCGTGACGGCGCATCACCCCGCCTGGGATAGTAAAACATTGATGGAAGGGATGTCGCAACGCGGCATCAACGTACGAACATCTCCGCTGTACGTGGCGCAGATCGATTTTCCGCGAAAAAGGGTGGAGTGGGCGCTGCGTATTTCGCCGCACTATTATAATACGGAGGAAGAGATTGAACGGGCGATTAGGGCAATTCCACTATAAACACGCTCCCCTTCCCCGGCTCGCTTTCCACCCGTATCGTGCCGCCGTGCTGCCGCAGCACCTGTACTATGTAGCTCAGGCCCAGCCCGTGGCCTTTCACGTCGTGCCGGTCGCCCGTGGGTACGCGGAAGAACTTGTCGAATATTTTGGACTGGTATTCCGGCGGGATGCCGGCGCCGTTGTCCTGTATGCGCAGCCGGATCGTTTCGGGCGTTTTTTCCAGGGAAACGTTTATTTCCGGCGCTTCGCCGCCATATTTCAGGGCGTTGTCGAGCAAATTGAAGATTACGCCGGACAGGTGCAGCCGGTCGCCGGTAAAACTGAAGTCCGTTCCTTCCGGCGCATGAAAGCGGATAACTGCCCCGGCGCGTTCTGCCTGGAGCGTCATGGCGGTGATGACCTGCCGCGCCAGGGCGGCCAGGTCGAGCGTTTCGGCTTGCAGGCGCTGTTCCTGCTGTTCGAACATCGACAGGCGCAGCACTTTATCCACCAGCAGCGAGAGGCGGTCGAGTTCGAGTTTGGAGAGCGACAGGTATTCGCGGGTTTTGGCCGGGTCGCGCAGGGCTTCGAAGTCGCTGAGCGCTTCGAGGGCCACTCCTACCGTGGTGATAGGCGTTTTCAGCTCGTGGGTGACGTTGCTGATGAATTCGTTTTTCAATTGCGTCAGGCGTTGTTGCTGACGCAAACTACGGAAGATCAGCACGAACGCTGCCGCGGTGACGCTGAAAAGCAGGAGGGCAAATGCGGCGTCGGGCAACATTTGCCTTAACAAATAGCCCTTGTACTCCGGGAACAGGGCCGCGTAAAACCGGGGAGTCAGAATACCCGCAAAAGCCGGCTGAGTGGCCAGGCCGGGCGATGTGATATGAAAAGGTAAACTGTCGGTTTGATATAGCCGGAAAGTGAGCCGGATGCCCGCTGCGGCGAGGCCCGAGCGGTAGGCCGCCTCCAGTTCCGCTGTTGGCAAAGTGTCCTTTTCGATCCGGAAAATCTGTTCGCCACCGCCAATCCGGCGGATCTTCCCGGGCAAATTGAGCAGCAGACGGTCTACGCCACTACCAGGGGCCGGGGCAAGCGTATCGGTGGTGGCAATGAACACCTGCATATTGTTGTACCGGATGCTATCGCTTTGCAGGCGATCGTCATTTTTACCTTCAATACGGATGACGAGGTTGCTTTTTGTTTCAAAACGGGTGGGCAGAACACCATGGGGCGGCAATAACGGCTTGTGCTTCCAATGCCCGGTAAAGGGGGGTAAAGTGGCACTGTCAGGCGAAAAATTGCTCCTGGCCATACTCCGGCGCACCAGCGAATCCTGCAGCGCGATCACCGTGCGTTGAAACACGTAGTCGGTCTGCTGCCGCAAATTGCCGTACTGTTCTTTCCACACCTGGCGCAACCAAAGTGCTTCAAAAACGGCCAGCAGCGCCAAACTGCTGACGATGAGCCAGATGAAACGGTTTTTGATCATAGTTCGCGGCGTAAAGCCGTTGATTCACAGACAAAAGTAGCCTCTTTTACGGCCTTTATGCCGAAGCATTAACCTTAATTAACCTAATATCAAGGTCGCTTAACCTGGGTGGCCGGCGTACTCCCGTACTTTTGTGCCTGAAATCGGAAAACAAGCCGTCGCACCATGAAAAAAATTTGCCTGATTGCACTCATACTTTTGGCCGGCAGCCTGTTCATCGCTTGCCAGTCAAATAAAGAAGACAACTGGGAGTATTTTGGAGAATCAGATCACCAACTAAATCGTTAAACGATGAAATACTATTTTATTTTGTTTTGGCTCACGATCGCCTTGCCTGCCGCCCTCAACGCCCAGAAAACGGAGGGTATCATCCAGTTTGAAGAAAAAATGAACATGCACCGCAACCTGCCGCCTGAAGCCGGCGACATGAAAGCGATGATCCCCGAATTCCGGACGCTGAAAAGCGAATTGTTGTTCACCGCCGCGGAAAGCCTTTACCGCAACGTGGAGGAAGAGGAAGAAGACGAAGAAATGGGCAACGGTCAGGTGATGATCCGGATGCAGCGCCCGGAGGCCATTTATTACCGCAACTACGAAACCGGCCGTAAAACCGACCAGCGGGAATTCATGGGCAAAAACTACCTCATCGAAGACGCCATCGGCCAGACGCCCTGGAAAGTGAGCGGCGATACCCGCGAAGTGCTGGGTTACAATTGTATGAAAGCCGTTTGGGAAGATACCACCGGCGGCCGCAAACGCGATATTGTCGCCTGGTTCGCTCCCGACATTCCCGTCTCCGCCGGCCCGGCCACATACGGCCAATTGCCCGGCATGATCCTGGCCATCGACATCAACAGCGGGGAAATACAACTCACGGCGCAAAAAATAGAACTGAAATCCCTGAAGAAAGGCGCCATCGAAGTTCCTGAAAAGGGCGAAAAAACAACCCAGGAAGCGTTTCAGAAAATGATGGACGCGCGGATAAGAGAAATGGGCGGAGGGCCTGGAAGGGGGATACGCGTGATACGGAACTAAACGTTTTCCCCGGGCTGATCGAGGTTTATCCCCTCTTTCTCCACAAATTCCGCCAGATTAAACCCCACCCCGTCCAGCACCTCTATCGTTTTGCTCCAGTCGCTGATGGTCCAGTCGGCGTCAGGGGTAGCGACCATTACCTTTTGAGTGGCGGTAAATATCCAGATGACTTTTTCAGTACCAAAATCGAGTGTTTGCTGGGTTTTTAACTGAACGAGGTGCTCTACCGGTTTGTCGTCGACATATTCTACCGCGGTATCGATCTCGATCACAACTTTTGGGGGCACGTCGGCATAACGGTTGGAAACTTTGCCCGGCGGCAGCAGCCGTTTTTCGATGATCACCAGGTCGTGGGAAGCATTTTTCCAGGGGGCGATATGTGCGCCTACTTCGCCGGTTAAAATCCAGTAATTTTCAAGATTGAGTTGGGCGCCCAACAAGAGATGAAGCCAGTTTTTCAAAATGGCCTGAAGCATTCCGTCTGCCATAATTTCTTCCGGGGTTTTAGTTTTTTTCATCACCTCCCGGTAGCCCTTGTAATAAACAGGGGTATCATACACCCATTCTTTGATGAGGTAGGAAGGTACTTTTCGTTTGGATTTTTTTACCCTGCTTTGTTCGGCCGCTCTCGTTGTCATAAACCGGAATTTTGGACAAAAATAACGATAAAGTATCGATTTATCCCACTTTTTTCATTTTTACCGTATAGATCGTGTTCTCCAGCGAGTCGAGCGCCATTTTCCACAGTTGCTCGTAAGGAATGATCTCGATATCGTGCGACTGGTTGGCAAAATCGAGCGGCATCCGGGCCAGCATTTTGACGTATTTCTCGGCGTGGCGGATAACTGCCGTGCGGTGGAAACCGGCGTCGGCTATCTGGAGCAGCATTTTGATGAAGCAGTTGCTCCGGTAGTTGTCGTCTTTTTTCAGGTAGCGGGTGCTGTATTTTTCAATGGCCTCGTTGCGGTCGATCACCTCGTCGTACCGTTTGGTGAGGATGAGGTAGAGGATGTGAAAGATCAGGATGGGGATGTTCAATCCGCGTTTGTCTTTGGCGAAGATCGGCACGTCGTTGAGGAAACGCATGATCCGTATGCGGCTGATGGTCTTGTCGGCGGCGGGCGGCGTGATACGGCCCACGTCGATGAGGTAAAACAGGTAGGCTTCGAATATTTTCCAGGTTTGTTTGATACCGCCGGGCAGTCCGTTGAAACGGCGGTGTTGGATGGTCGTCTTGTAAATATCGTAGGCTTCCTGGTATTCGCCGGCGTGCAGGGAGAGCAGGAGCAGCAGTTCCTGGTATTTGAACCAGTTGAAGGAGCCGTTTTCCAGCAGTTTCAGGCCGCGGGCGTAGTCGCGCAATTGCACATAACACACCATTTCCTGGTATAAAAAAGCCTGCAGCGGGATTTTGGCCTCGTAGTTTTTGGCCTCGAAGAAGCGGATCGCCTTGTCGCAGATGTCGATGGTGGCCTTGTAATCATTGATACTGGTGTAGATCATTATCTCGATCAGCCGGCCGGTAAAATGAAGCCGGTAGGTGTCGTACTGATCCAATGCCTTTTCGAGTTGGGAAAAGTATTTTTTGGCCTGCTGGGCCACGTCTTTTTTAGTAGACTTGTCGTTGACGAAGCGGATGACCAGTTCGGTGTAGTATTCTTCG